>CAZHXE010000165.1:0-1551 GCA_964536005.1 uncultured Candidatus Saccharibacteria bacterium | reverse complement strand
ACCCCACTTATTATTTCGATGTATGCTATCGGTCTAAATATTTTCCTCGCAATATACCTTGTGCTGCCATTTGGACTCAATATGGGAATAAACGGCTTAGCGGTTGCACAGTCAACAGTTGCAGTCGTGGAAGTTATGGCGATGCTTCTCATTATGCAGCATCGTCACAAAGGGATCTTTACCTTTAAGCTTGCGCTTGCACTTGCGCGCATGGCGCTGGCCACGCTTATTTGCGCTACGGTCATGTACGTTTTACTTAACCTCTTGCCGCTCAGAGCCAGCGACGTCGGATTCTTTGCAATCGTGCCAAAGTTTATGCTTATCATTTCTGTGACGCTTGTGACGTACCTGGCTGCAAGTCATATGCTGCGGTTAAAAGAGACGAAACCGATCGTCCGAAAGCTCTCGCGCTTTGTGTTCCGCCCGGTTAAAATTAGCTAACGCTTGCAAAATTTCTCTTTTCTCGTATCGCTACCTCAGTTATACTTACGCGGATGAGCTCAACACATACCCAGAACATTCGCAATTTTTGTATTATTGCGCATATTGACCACGGCAAGTCCACATTAGCGGACCGCTTATTGGAGCTTACGGGCACCGTAAAGCAGCGCGATATGAAAGAGCAGCTGCTTGATCAGATGGATTTGGAGCGCGAAAAGGGTATTACCATCAAACTGCAGCCAGTGCGCATGGAATACAAAGGGCATCAGCTTAACCTAATTGATACACCGGGACATGTCGATTTTAGCTACGAAGTTTCGCGCAGTTTGGCGGCGTGTGAGGGCGCATTGCTGGTGGTTGATGCAACCCAAGGCATTCAGGCGCAAACGCTGGCGAATGTATATTTGGCCATTGATGCAAACCTGCATATTATCCCCGTTCTTAACAAGATTGATTTGCCCGCCGCCGATGTCGAGCGCGTCAGCAAAGAAGTTATTAACCTACTTGGCTGTAAGCCAGAAGAAATTTTGCATGTGAGCGCTAAGACGGGCGTGGGTGTTGACGCTGTACTTGACGCGATAGTAGAGCGGATCCCACCGGTCACTGGCGACGAAGATGCACGACCGCGCGCACTGGTGTTTGACTCTATTTATGACGACTACCGGGGTGTGGTGCTGTATGTGCGCGTCATGGACGGGTCTCTTAAGCACATGCAAAGCATTAAGCTCATTGCCACGGGTGCTGTTGGGCAAATTCGCGAGCTTGGCCATGTCACTCCACAGCAAGTAAAGGACCCGGCGCTACTAACTGGTGAAATTGGCTATATCGTTACCGATTTTCGTAGCGTCTCTGAAGCGCGGGTGGGCGATACTATCACCTCTGCGGCTGAGCCCGCCCAAACACCGTTGGCAGGCTACCGCGTTGCGAAGCCATTTGTCTATGCTGGGCTCTTCCCTGCCAGCGCCGATGAATATGACAAGCTTAAAGACGCGCTCGAAAAACTGAGCCTGAACGACTCAGCATTGCAGTTTGAAGCAGAGAACTCCCAGGTCCTTGGCTTTGGTTTTCGGGTCGGTTTCTTGGGGTTGCTGCACCTTGATATCGTAAAAG
>CAZHXE010000164.1:0-1603 GCA_964536005.1 uncultured Candidatus Saccharibacteria bacterium | reverse complement strand
GGGTGACTTGGGGCCGGTTGCCACCGGCTTTTGAAATCGCGTTAACTCAACTTTGCCATGGCCGTCCGGCGTGCGCATCAAGGCAATATCGCTGCGGACATCTTTGAGCCCGACCACGCGATCCACCCATGGACCCTCAACGGTCGTCTCCCCTTCCAACTCCAACCCAAGTTCGGTAAAAAAGGCGATAGCTGCTTTAAGGTCCTCAACGATAATGGCGACATTATCCATCCGTAGCTTCATAAAACGCTATTATTTTTTGATGCACAGAGTTTAGCACAAAGCGCCCTAGCTTTCGCAACAATCATGTATAGTTACCCTATGAAAAAGAATGTAATCACATTTTTTCAGGTAGTGATTGTTCTTATTGGCATTGGCGCGCTTGCCTTTATGCTTTTAGAACCACACTTCGAAGGCAGAAACGTGCACGCTACCTGGTTTCAGATCTACTTCAACGACCCTTTCTTGGCGTATGCGTACATCGCGGCCATCCCCTTTTTCATGGCGCTGTACCAGGCCATCAAGGTGTTGGGATATGTGAAGCAAAACCAGACCGTCTCACCTGCAACCGTGAAAGCGTTGCGGACGATCAAACACTGCGCCATCGCCCTCATCGCCTTTGTTCTGCCGCCACTCGCCTATCTCCTTATAGTTCGACCCGGCGATGACATCGCCGGCGGCGTTTTCATGTGTAACCTTGTTATTTTTGGTTCGGTCGTGATCGCTATTGCCGCGGCCGTGTTTGAGAAAAAGACCCAAAACGCCTAATCAAAAACCCCAGCGTTCGCTGAGGGTTCTGATGGCTGGGCGTTATAGAAGTGTCGAAGCCGTCAAACAAAGCGAGACGCTTGGGTCGTCCCTACCAGCCACCACCATCGTCCAACGGGACTACCACTGGCACTAGCCGAGCCATGAAGCGGCCGACTGCGCTTATAAAGCAATTTGGCGCTACCTGAAGAGCGAGGCGCAGCTGTCGCTCGCTGAACCACTGTGCGCCCGCAACTTCTTCCACGCGGAGCCGGAGCATTGGTCTCCCATGCACTCTTGCAAGAAACCATTGGAGGAAGTAGCGCTCGTCCCGCTCGACCAACTCCTTGAGGCCGGCGCAAGACGGCAGCTCGGCAATTCCAAGCTCCTCGCTGATTTCCCGGCTGATATTATCCTGATACGACTCACCCCACTCGACCGTTCCGGTTACCGCGGGTCCCCACATTCCGGCGCCCTGACGCTTCGTCATTGCGCGCCGCGTAAGCAGGATCTCTCCGGCGTCATTTGTCAACCAGAGGGCGCTCACGCGATAGATTTCATTCCGCCCGAGCGCATCACGTTCCCTCCGGCCAATGACTCGGTCTCTCTCGTCCACAACGGCGACACGCATATCGAGACAAAATAAACGAATAGTCTACCCGAGACTGTACCATCTTTCCCGTCAACCGAGGAGGCTGATCGGACGATTAACATCGATCAGGTAGACCGCGGAACTAGCTTTACCCGACAACTTTGGTAGGAACTTCTCGGTCACTCCAACGTACAGGTTACGCTGCGCTACACGCATATTGAGCCAAGTCGCCTGCTCGAAGCCGTGCACTACGGCGCCTAATTG
>CAZHXE010000163.1:0-1621 GCA_964536005.1 uncultured Candidatus Saccharibacteria bacterium | reverse complement strand
CGGCATCGGTGGATTCAGCCGGTAAGTTTACGCCATTCGGAATGTAGGTCGCTTGGCAATGATAGGCATGCCACAAGTATTGCTGCAGGTTTTTGGAGACCGTCACGACTTGGTCGGCCCAGGTGGCGGCAATGCGTTCACCGAGACGCAACATGAGGCGGGCAAAGCCATTCCATTTTTGGTGGAAGTAATCGGGGCTGTGTACGGTGGCTACAACTTTGGCCGATGGCTTAAGCAAGCGAATCAACGGGATAAGCAGGGAAGGGCCGATGGAATGGATATGCACAATATCGGCATCGCGGCGCATCAAGTCCAAAATAGACAAGAACGTATGCGAGATTGCTTCCAAATGTTTGGTATAAATAGCCGACGTGTATAAAATCTGCACACCTTTATATTCGGCGACGTCGGTTTTGGTATAGCCATGGCGGCTGTACACAAAAACTTCTTGGCCCAATTTAGCCAAGCGCACAGCCAACTCTTCGACGTGGCGTTCAACACCGCCGCCGTTCGCTGGGATGCCTTTTTGTCCGACAAAATAGATCTTCATAAAGTGGAGTCGATGTCCAACCTTAATACATTTTTGCAAATTTGTCAAGACCTGTGCTCTGTTTTTGATGTGATGCTTGCTAATATTAGCCACTTCGACCAATTTCGCAAGCAATGGCGCAGCCAATAATCTCTGTTATACTGCCACCATACTATGATTTTGCGCCTGTTTGCCAGGATTCACGGCCGCTTGCGTCGCCGTTTTTTTCGTCTTAACCGCTGGGCCCGCTATGCCTTGGCGCTTGTTTTGCTGTTTCTTGTCGCGGCCGGAGCAGAACTTTCTTTGGCCTGGCATTATGCACATGTTATGCCTTGGTATGACAAGGCTGTAACGATGTACGCCGCCTGGCCCCACGATGATCGTTTGTTTGAACATAATGCCGTGGTCGCAACAGCATTGGCGCAGGCTACCGGCGAACAAGCCGAATCGTTGGCAATCGTGCTCGACGCCGTTAAAGCCATGCGGGCCAAGGACTATCGTTTTGTCGCTAAACCCGGCTCGCTCGCTTTTTACGCGGTTGGTGCGCAAGCTCCGGCCGGGATCTTGCCCGACGGCTGGCAGATGCAAACCCTTGATGCCGGTCGCGATATTGTCGCGGTCAGCACACAAACGGTTGCCGCCGCTCCTTCGTTTCAATGGCAATGGTTCACGCCGATGCGTTTGCGTGCTTTACAGGTGCGTTTTCCGGTCGTGTTAGCCATGAATATTTCGCCGTGGCCTTTGTTTTACGGCGGTGTCGATGTTAAAGACACGGGCTGGGATGTCTTGTTAGCACCGGCTTCAGGCCCGATTCGTCATGCCAAGCTTTCGCAGCAGCAGCTAACAACCTTGGCTACGGTTCGCACGACGCAAGCCTTTACGCCTGCGGCCATGTCTTTGCCTGTCGTGCATAGTGTTGCTTCGCCTGTCTGGACATCGTTATTTTCTGGCCCTTTTACTCTTTCGCTGACGAATGGCAGCCTTGTCGATCTCGTTGATCCGTTTACGCCTGCGGTTGCCTGGCAGCTGGCCATTACTGGCAGCAGCCAACAAGCGAGCGCTTGGCTGCAAACCGTGCTTGAAACCTTGATG
>CAZHXE010000162.1:0-1676 GCA_964536005.1 uncultured Candidatus Saccharibacteria bacterium | reverse complement strand
ATAAACAAGGTCGTCCAAAACGAGGCTGTTTTCCATATAGCCATCGCGTTATAACGCAGACTCTCCTCGAAAAGATTACGTAGTTTCTGCCATGGGATACGAATCACTAAGTTTTGCACAAACACGGTACGCTCAAAGGCAATCCAGAGACCAAAAAAAATAAGCAGCCCCAGCACGAGTGTATATGATAAGACCAAAAATGCTGGTAGATCCAGAAATTGCCAGACAAAAAATCCTCCGACAAGCGCCAGTGTTGAAGTCATGATCAACCCAAGGAAACGATCAAAAATAACCGTGGAAAAAGCTCGACTCTTACGAGCTCCCCTCCCCACTAGCCAGAGACTTCGGTAGATATCGCCACCAATAGTCGAGGGCAGGAAATTGTTGATAAACGTCCCAGTCAGATAGGTCTGAAAACCCTCCCAGACCGTAAAGTGAATCTCCTGAAACCTTGCTATCACTTGCCACTTCTTCGATGACAAAACAATAGCGATCAATTGCAACAAGATAAACAGCACTACGTAGCCTATCTTAATACTCTGAAGCTCCTTGAAAACCAGTTGCCAATCAAGCTTCTGAATCAACCAATAGACTAGGCCCAAAGAAATCAGTACCTTGAGGATGTTAAGTGATTTTTTTTTCATAACTTTTTGTTCATGCTCTCTGTATAGACCTGACTGTAAGCATCTGCCACCGCCCGCCAACTTTGTGCTTCCGCTCGCAACCTACTCGCTCGACCAAAAGCTACGCATTTCTCACGATCTTCGATGAGTAGTGTGAGTTTATCTGCAATATCTTCTGCGTTATTTTTTTCTACGTAGTAACCATTTTCTCCGTCAACTACTAATTCCTCAGTCCCTCCAGTTACCGTGGCGACAATAGGTAGCCCTGTAGCCAGAGCTTCAAGTAAAGTATTACTCATGCCTTCATTTTGTGATGGTAAACAAAAGACATCAGCTCCCTGATAGACATGTACCAGCTCATTGTGTTCTACTCGACCCAAAAACTGTATCTCTTGATTCAAGTGAAGATCTTTGACCTGAGTCATCAATGCTTCTTGTTCGCCCCCCTCACCCGCAATAAGAAGTCGGAGTTTGGGATAACGCGGATGGAGTGACGCTACAGCTTGTATCAAAAAACGAATCCCCTTACGCGGGGTTAGGCGTGAAACACAGAGTACGGTAAACGACTCACCTGAGAATGTATCACTTGCTTTAACTGGAAATTCTTTGGTGTCTACACCATTCGGGATAATCGGAATCTTGAGCCCTGGTTCACTAGTAAGGGCAAGCTCTCTTAACCCCCGACTGTTAGAAATTACCTGAAAGGCTTCACGCCAAACGAGACGAATAAGCGGTGTCAAAATATTGTAGAGCGATGCAAAGCGTTCACTGTAGCCTGGTACATCAGCTCCACGAAGCGATACGATGTACGGAACATCAAATTTTTTGCCCAGACGCATAGCGAGCACCCCACAAGGTACTCCGAAGAATGCATGAATGACATCGTATTGATTAGTCTTAAGAAGCTTCTTAGCATACCAATAAGCCTTGAAACTATAGACTATGAGATCTTTTTTGGATTGGTGATGAAGATTATTACCATTTTTGCCAATAGGCAGAGCATGAACACAGATGTTCTCTCCGAGCCACATTTCTTGGCGGGTACTGGTTGGA
>CAZHXE010000161.1:0-1681 GCA_964536005.1 uncultured Candidatus Saccharibacteria bacterium | reverse complement strand
GTTCAGGAGATTTTGTACATGATGTCATTGAGCAATCAGATCTGATACTGAATATTGGTCATGACGTAATCGAGAAGCCACCGTTCATTATGGACGGCAACAAGACCGTTGTGCACATTAACTTTGAGTCTGCCGTGATTAATGATATTTATTTTCCTCAACATGAAGTGGTAGGTGATATCGCCAA
This sequence comes from uncultured Candidatus Saccharibacteria bacterium, assembly GCA_964536005.1. Lineage (GTDB taxonomy): Bacteria > Patescibacteriota > Saccharimonadia > Saccharimonadales > JBPEXE01 > CAZHXE01. The sequence continues at coordinate 1,494 of CAZHXE010000161.1, read as the reverse complement.
CGCTATATGGCAAATCAAGGAAGCCCTGGCTCAGCAAACTGAAATTCCCGCCTGGGATACAACATATCACCTCGCTCGCCAGCAACGACTCAAAGCATTGTTCGATGAGTCGCTCAAAACCGCAAAGACATTAACTCCACAAGCAGTCGTATCCGAAGTTAGAAAAGCCGTGCCAGAATCGGGCGTTGTAGCCCTGGATAACGGAATGTACAAAATTTGGTTCGCTAGACATTTTGAAACGTATTCGGAAAACACGTTACTGCTTGATAATGCCCTTGCAACTATGGGGGCAGGTTTGCCTTCAGCGATTGCAACCAAGTTGCTCAAGCCAGAAGTGCCGGTCGTGGCAGTGGCAGGCGACGGTGGCTTCTTAATGAACTCACAAGAGCTAGAGACTGCCCTGCGACTTAATCAGGACTTGACAGTTGTTATCCTTAATGACAGCTCATATCAGATGATCCGCTGGAAGCAAAATGCCGCCGGTTTCGCTGACTTCGGTTTACAGTTCAAAAACCCTGACTTTATTGCATACGCAAATGCATATGGCGCACATGGAAGCAAGGCGACAAATCCCGGCGAGCTGCAAGCTGCGATCACACAGAGTATCGATCGTGGTGGTGTGAATATCATTGAAGTAGCAATTGATTATAGTAACAACGAGCACGACTTACAGCGTCGCTAGTCGCTTAAAGAGGAAGGAATCGCCCAATGCCAATACAGTCAGTTAACCCAGCCAACGGTACCGTACTGCGTACATATAACCCACTCACTGAAACCGAAACTGTGGCCAAGATTGAGCGCAGCGAGACAGCATTCCGCACCTGGCGAGAAACGAGCTTAGCCGAGCGCTCGCACTACATGCAGCTAATTGCCACGCAGATTAGGCGTAATAGCGAGGATTACGCGCAACTGCTTACTGCGGAGATGGGAAAACCCATCGCACAAGCACGCGCAGAGGTTGAAAAATCGGCCACCAACTTTGATCACTACAGCGAAATGGCAAGTACTTATCTTGCGCCGCGCAGTGTGAGCACTGATGCGTCGGAAAGTTATGTGCAGTATGACCCACTCGGCGTAATTTTGATGGTAATGCCGTGGAATTATGCATTCTGGCAGGTGCTACGCATGGCCGCGCCAATTCTCATGGCTGGCAATACTGCTCTTCTGAAACATGCCTCGAATGTACCCCAGGCCGCCCTTGCAATCGAACAAATTATGACTGATGCCGGTCTGCCGGAAGGTGTGTTTCAAACCCTGTTGATCGGTGCGGCAGATGTAGAAAAAGTAATAGAAAACGATGAGATCAAAGGTGTTTCACTAACAGGCAGCGAACATGCTGGAAGCTTGGTTGGCGCGCAAGCCGGCCGCTTAATTAAACCCGTGGTACTTGAATTGGGCGGATCGGACCCATCACTAATCTTAGAGGATGCAGACGTCGAGCTGGCATGTACAACGGCCGCGACCTCTAGGCTTCAAAATAACGGACAATCATGC
>CAZHXE010000160.1:0-1690 GCA_964536005.1 uncultured Candidatus Saccharibacteria bacterium | reverse complement strand
CATCTGCAATAGCTATCGGTGGAACGTAGCGACCGATGTACGCCTTTAGCTCAGCTTCATCAATTGCAAACGGTAAGCCTTCGAGACCACTAACATCTAGTTTTTCGAGCGCTTGCTCAACGTCAATTTCGCGAGCACATTTAGTTGCTTCCTTGTACACCTCGGAATTGGTCGAGAGCTCAAGTCGCTCTGGCGGAATAGACTTAAGTAATCGCTGTAAATTTAATTGTAGCGCAGCCGTAACTCTATCGTCTGAAATTAAGCCACTCGCTGTCTGGAGACGTTCCAGACTATGCGGCCTATCTTGCTTCCACTCGAATACTTGCTCAGTACGAGCGACAACCGAACCTGAGTCACTTAATTCACCCCAATTATCCGGTTTTAGCCCGTAGCGCATAAGCAAAGTGCGAGCTTGATACAAGTTAGTACCAAATCGTATCATTTCGGTTTCTGCTAGTGTTGATCGATACTCGTCAGTTTCGGGCAAATCTGCCTCTACTGCCAAGTGCCCTACAGGCTCGTCAAATAAAAAGCCCGCTCCCTCAAGGGACGCAGCTCGTGCATCCAGTATCTGCTTAACGTGGCACAGTTCTGCATAGGTCAGGTCGGATCCATCATGCTCTAGGAAGCGATCGATACCCACCACCACGTTCAACGCTACCCGTATGTCGTCTGTTGTTAGTTCTGGCTTTCCTCGCAAATGTGGACGCTCCTTTTTTGGTAGACGGCGCATGTCCATACCTTTGCCAGTGGACAACGAGGATAATATCGATTGTTCTGCTTTGGCTTGCTTTCCAAGAAGCTGAAGAAGTTTGTCGGCAGCCGCATCATAATTAATGCGAGCAGCAAGTGTCTCCGCTTCAGCACTTATCTGTTCACGTTTTTCGGCGGCGTAGCCTGCTAGCTCATGCTCGGTGTCGGCTTGCTGCTGCTCAAGTTGAAACAAATCCTCAAGTGCGTCTGTAAACTCGCTTGGAACATTGGGTTGGTCGGCCAGGTACTGGTATAGTGGCGCCTCAAGCACTTCCTGGTTGCCGTAATCGGCCGTCGCTGCGGTAATATGGTCACGTACTTGCAGCGGTAGTCCTGCCTCGATCTCCTCTAAGCGCACCATCTGCTCTTCGAGTGCTGCGGGCAATGCCGCGTAACGCTCTTCTAATATCACCAGCTCTGCCAACCGGTCACTCGGTTGTGCTTCAGCTTCTACTGGATTATGTTCGCCTGGTTCGCCCGCTTCTGGCGCACTATGGTTGTAGTCTGACATGTTTGTTTTTGTATATTACTACATAAAACATAGCATAAATTTGCTAAAAATTCAATATGATTTATATCGTGCTTTGACTGCAAGCAGCCTCGCTACTTCACCAGGTAGAGCTCGAGAATTTGCTCGCCCTTAGCGAGTTCCTGTACCGATTCAACCTTAACCCACTCTTTTGGCAAAACGTCGGTTGAGTAAAAGAACGAACGGAAATACCAGACTCTGCCAGATGTAGGGTGAAGATCGCTCGGCTCAATGATCACATCCCCGTGCTTTTTAATAGGCGCGAGTGAACCGTAATCGACAGTCTGTGGCATGAGTTTTGTAGGAGACGACGTACGATTATAGTGATCAAAATCGTAAAAGTTCTCGAAACCAGCAGTGAGTATAGCGTCGCCTTCTTGGTATTCGTTGAGCATACGACTGTAGAGC
>CAZHXE010000159.1:0-1712 GCA_964536005.1 uncultured Candidatus Saccharibacteria bacterium | reverse complement strand
GCTACTGTGCTGCAAAAAGATGCGGTCAGTGTGCCAATTTAAGTTACTTTGTGTTTCGCCAGGTTCGTGGGTGCGTGTGCGGAAGCCAACGTAACGATGTTCGGGAAAATCTTTAAACGTATCGAGATCTGGATAGCCAACGCCGTTGGGGCCATCGAACGGTTCAATAATCCCTATTTCGCTGCCAAATGATATGTACTCGCCGTTTGTCATCGAAAGTCCAGCTATGGGGTGAAACTGTGACTTGCGGGCAAAACGGTCAATTTTATCCTGCACGCGCTGCAGGCCGCGCAGCACAATAATGTGATGCTCGTCGGTCGCCTCAGCTATCTCTGTGCCTGCTTCTGTTAAATCATGAATGGTAAGTTCATCACCAAACTCAACTATCCCTACTCCCCAATCGGTCGCGTTTGAGATGGCATAGGATTCGCCTCCTAGCTGGAGTGTGTTTGTCATGGAGACACTATACCGCATCAATCATGAGACGAAAATGTACCTCTTTTAGAGGATCGCCGATGATTTTGTGACAATTTACCACGAGTTTTAACTAATCCGCTACTCAAGACTAAGGTCGCGGTGCACGGTAAAGTATGTATCGTCTACCTGTTTACATACTACTGTAAGACTCGTGATGTGGAGCTCTTGTGCTAACTTCTGGAAATCTTTGCGCATCCGTAGCGAGCTGACTTTAGGATCAGCTGCGTTGGCCACAAGTGTTATGTGTGGTAGAAAGTCGTTTAAGCAGTATGGACTGAGCAGGAAGCGCGCCTTTATCCGCTGCAAGCCTTTATAACGGCGCCACGTATCCCTGTAAACCGACGTTTCGCCGACTGGTTGTACAAAGAGGGCAAGCAGAGTATGCAACAGAACAAGCCGCCAGTTTCTATGAAATTGTAAGGCGATGGTGGTAGTGACATTGGGCATAGTATCGATTTTGGCGAGCTTGAGTGTGATGTTTCGAAACAACCGCAACCCACAGATGAATTCCGCCCGTTTTGTGATTCTTTCAAGCTGGTGGCTGTTCACTGTTATAACATCAGTAACGGTTAGGTGTGCACCGTACGGCGCTGCGGTGTGATTTTGCTTTCGTAGTTGGCTCCTGAACGTATCAAGCGAACTGGCGACTTCAGTTTGGTAGCGGATGTCGTAGCCGAGTAAATTGCTGACAGCCGAATAGACCTCATTCTGGGGGATAAAAAAGATTGCACAGTGTAATTTTTCCGATGATTCTAAGGCTGGCGGCATACTACTTTAGTCGGGATTGAACCTGAAAATCTTCTAGTACTCTTAGTCTATTCGATACCACAAAGTCGGTTATAACGAGCTCGACGTGGGACAGGGCTACCTCGCCAAGTTGTCTGAAGTGATTTTCGCCAAGCTCAATGGCGATTTTTGCTAGCTTATCGGGGTCGGCATCGGTTATGCGCGCAATGTTGATGTGGATTGGTGAGCTATCGGGGTATGTAATTGGAGCTTCATCCGCCGCTTGTAAAGCATTGCCAACGCGAATTCTGTGATCTTCCCATACACGATTTTGGGGTACGCCCTGTATAAAAACTTGATTTCCCATAATACCCACACCTTCGAAGCTCACTAACGCTGGAGGGTCGGTTGGCAGAAGTGATTCGCGTGTAATGGCCGCAATTTTGTCGATGTGATTGGCAGAGAATACCGGGCTTGCTTGGCGTGGGGTTGCCCCTATCAGGGATACG
>CAZHXE010000158.1:0-1760 GCA_964536005.1 uncultured Candidatus Saccharibacteria bacterium | reverse complement strand
GGCATTAACTTAGATAACTTTGCAGAGCTATACAATCTGCAGCCAGCCATCCCAAACGGAACTGTCAAAGTAGCAGCTCCGCTTACCATTGAGTTTAAAAATGTGAGCTTCCACTATCCAAATGCAAAAGAGCTCGCGCTTAAAGACGTGTCGTTTTTGATCGTGCCCGGCTCGCGCCTGGCGCTAGTTGGAGAGAACGGTGCTGGCAAATCGACACTCATCAAGCTACTGCTGCGTCAATACCTGCCTACTTCTGGCACCATCGAGGTGAATGGCCACGATATTCGCGAGATCGACCAAGAGTCATACTACAATGCCATCGGCATCCTGAGCCAAGACTTCCTGATTGTCGCGCACCTCACGATTCGCGAGAACCTTACACTCGGCGCCAAAGGTACATTTACCGATGACGAAATTTTTACAGTGACCGACCAAGTGGATGCTAGCTCATTTATCCGCAAGCTACCCAAAGGTCTGCGCAGTCAGCTCGATTCTTCATTTAAGGACGGTTCAAACTTGTCTGGTGGCCAACGTCAGCGACTTGGGGTTGCGCGCACGTTGCTGAGGCGAAGCGACGTCATGATCCTCGACGAACCAACCAGCGCCATAGACGCCAAGGCCGAGTACAAAATCTTTGGCAACATCTACAAAGCGCATGCCGGCAAGACAACTCTCATCGTAAGTCATCGCTTTTCGACCGTGCGACAGGCAGACAGAATTATAGTTATGGAGCACGGCGAAATTACGGAATACGGGTCGCACGAAGAACTACTTGCCTACGGAAAATTATATAAAGAAATGTTCGAGACCCAGGCTGAAGGCTACAAATAAAACTAGTCTTGATACCACCCGGTATATGCATTCGCGCCTACACTATCGATAAGATCAACTACTGATTTGTCCTCAAGCTTGGCTGCCTTGACCTTACCGTCTTGGACGAAGCTTATGTATTTCTCGTCGGGTGACCAACGCGGTTTATTAAAGCGCGAACCCGAGCCGTTTTGCTCAAGCACAATGTCCTTTTCGAGCGTTCCAACCTTTAAATTAACTAGCTGCACTTTACCCGACCCCGACACGTTAATAGCAATGTTATTAGAATCCTCCGACCAGCTCAGTGACTCTGGCGCACCACCAGCAAGCTCATTTACAAACACCGTTCGCATGACAAAACTATTGAGGCTAATAAGCTGAAGCGTGTTTCGTCCACTGATAGTTGCCATGAACACCAGGCTCGAACCATCGGGCGCCATAGTGGCGTCACGCATCGAAGCCAAAATGTCTAGCCGTGGCAGGTTCGCTTTGCGGCTTTCAACCTTTTTACTAAGCGTTGAATATGTCGTCTCTGATAAGCTCGTGCCTGCTTTGCTATACATGCGAATGGAGCCATCGCGTGCCGCCAGTAAATGCGACGCATCACCAGCTAAAGCGAAGTTTTTAGCCACTTCACCGCCTTGGCCGGTAATTGTGTCATACTCATGCAGGTTCGCTCCAGAAAGCGCATATAGGCGGGTGCCATCGGGTGCCATCAGCCAATCTACTAACCCTTTGATCGTGAACGTATTTTCCTTTTCACCATGACGAACATAGATCGTTTCTGCGGCAGTTTTGATCGCGTAGGCCTGACCGCTTGTGCTTAGCATGAAGTCGCCTTCGTTGGTATTTTGAGCAGAAATTGTCTTGCTTATGTCTTTTGCCTCTTTTTTCTCGCCTTCAACCGTAAATGTCTTTAAGCTCTTAGCGCCTGGATCTATCGCATACGC
>CAZHXE010000157.1:0-1800 GCA_964536005.1 uncultured Candidatus Saccharibacteria bacterium | reverse complement strand
TGTGGATTGACTGTAAACTCGTGCTTTTCGGTCTGATAACTTTTGAGGCCACCAATCATGGCAGAGGCACGAGCGGTATGAATGCCAAAATAGTAGCTTTTTGTGCTAACCGATATCGAATAGAAGCCGGTTTGATCGCTTTGCGGTCGTAGAATAGTCGCGCCACCGTCTAGCACTATTTCCACGGTTGCGTTGGGGAGTGTGTAGCCGAATAACGACACCAGCTCGCCCTCATTCACTACCGTTGGGTCAACTGTCATGGTGGGAGCAAGGAAATATTCAAGTGCTGTTGTAGCTTGTGGGCGAACGTTTATTGTCTGGCTAACGGCGTCGGAGAGTGTCTCTTTGCTGTCTAGAAACTGCAGGCGGATGTTGTGCAGTCCTGCTTCGATTGCCGAGAAGCGCTTTTCGAAGATACCATTTGAATCTGCGACGATAGTTCCGATAAGGGCGTTGCCATCAAAAATCTGTACGAAGGCTCCCGGGCTTGCAAAGCCTTTTAGAATTAGGTGAGTATTGGGTATGGTGAACTTTGTCGGCGCAAACGATGCCAGCGATTGGCGTGGCGCGGGCACAAACACTCCTAAGCAAAAAGCGAGGAGAACCAGACAAAGTAGCGTTCGTAAGCGTTTCACAGATATGTTTGTTTTTGCCCTGTCGTTGTACACAAGGGGTCGATTACTTTTAATCAGTACATAACCAGTATATCAGAAACCAATAGTATTCAGTTACATTAGGCGAAGCAGAAACACCTAGCCTTTGCCAGAGAGTACCTTTGCTGCAAGTGCAAAGCGCTTACGGAACTTAATGAGGATGAATAGTCCTACAAAAGTTCCTGCAAGGGCTGGCAGCACTGTCTTATATGGGAAGACTATGAAATTAGTTTGCGCGGTTAGAATCGTATCGTCTGCGCCGTACACAAACGACACCTCTGCGCTATAGCGGCCAACAGCAAAACCAGGGTCTTTCCAGATCGTTTCAATTTTACGAATAGAATCGGGCAATACGTTGCTTTCGGTGAGTGGTATTTTGGTCACTTCTTTACCGAACATATTTTTGATTGTGACTGTTCCACGAGGCTTAAAGTGGACATTACCTGAGTTCTTGATACGAGTTTCTAGCATAATTGGGTCGTCGTCGGTCCAGTTAGTCCAGAATGATTTTGCAGCCTTGAAGGTTTCAATGTTGGCTTCTTCTTTGATATCGCCAGCAACGCTTACCAAGATAAGAGGCGCGACGTTAAATTCCTGGCCGATCTGCGTGTTGCCTGATGGGTCCTTGGGTGGCAGCCCCTTGAACTGGACGGCGCCAAAGTGGCCACCCGGTTCAGCGTCTGCCGGAACCGTAACGGTAACCTTAAAGTCCTGCGATTCCTTAGGAGCAAGACCATAGGCTTCAGGCGTAATACTGACCCATTGCGCAAGCGAGAACGAAGTTGATTCTTCGGTAAGTTCAGGCTCGCCTTCTTCGCCGGCAGCAGTAAAGTTGACCGCTTTTGAGGTTATCTCAACTGGCACTTCACTACCATTTGTTATTCGTACGACGTTCTCGATAGGTGGATCACCTGGATTCGCAGAAATTTCTATCACTTGCGGTGTGTATGACAAGGTGATTTTTGAAGCCTGCTGAGCATTGACAAAACCGGTAGTTGCTAGACTGACTGCTACTATGCTCGCTGTAATTCCCGTCACAAACCGTTTACTCATTGCATGAGCCATATACACTTGTTACCCTCCATCTCATTAGGTGTCTTATCAGCTTGCTTATAATTGTAAGTGATCCAATAAGTAATCACAAGTG
>CAZHXE010000156.1:0-1808 GCA_964536005.1 uncultured Candidatus Saccharibacteria bacterium | reverse complement strand
CGTCAGCTCAGCGCCGATACGGTTCATCGTTTGGCCAAACCTAGCACAGGCGGCACCAGTTGCGGTGTTGTTGTTTATTGGGCTATTTATATTGTTCAGACGCCGCAACCTACGTAAAGCCATCCTTGCCTTAGCAGGCCGCGCAACGCATCGGCATGTATCGCAGAAGACACATAATATCCTGACCGATGACATAGGCCAAGAACGCTTAAACGATGAGCTGCTTGAACAGCTGCAGCCCACCAAAGTACTTGGTTTGCCTGTCATAAAAATGCCCGATCCTCCACTACCCAACAATCCACCGGCTACTAAACCCCTTTCATTGACCGCACAACCGTCAATCCAAAAGACAACCTACACGACAGACCAGACAACGACACACATTATCCAAACCAAAGCCTCGACTATTGTGCGAAGCACTAAGCCGGTTGTACCTCTACAAACTACTTCTCTACCCCGTAAGATTACAGTTATAGACCACTCAGAGATTGTTGCCAAAAAGGCTTCGAAAAAGCCAGAAAAGGCTCACACAAAGCAACCTCAGAAATCAGCTAAACCTGTCAAAACTTTAAAATCAGCTGAGAAATTACAAAAGTAATCCACAGGAACATAGCGCTAACAAGAGTAATTACTCTTGTGCTCCGCTAGTGTTTATGAGTATATTATTAGTATTCTAGCTAGCGCCTCGGGTTTGGTGCGCTGGAAAACAAACATAACAATATAAAGCAAAAATAGGAGTATTTATGCTCATACTTAGTCGCTTGAAAAAGCGGATTCGTGGGCTGACCATTATTGCAGCTACCTCAAGCATCGTGCTTGGAAACGTTGCAAGCGTCGCAGCCTTAAACACGTCCTCGCTCTCGATGAGTGACCCTCAACCAGATGCCACAGCAGTGACATATACATTCAGTTCGGCAGGCTTTGCAGCGACGACGCTGCGATGTATATCGCTCGACTTCGACACTAACTCTGACAACTCCGGCGGTGCCCCATCAGGCTTAGACACTACCGGTGCATCTCTTGACGCATCAGGCACGCTCATTACAGAGGCTAGCTGGACAGAATCGTTCGCGACAAACGGCTCGCTCGACATCACATATGCAACTGGCGAAGCACCTGCATCTAGCGGAACACTCGTCTTTACAGACATAACTAACGGTGACACGGAATCAACAACATATTACGCTCTTCTCAATACTTACACTAATACCGACTGTTCTACAGGCTTAACAGACTCTACAGTAGTAGCATTCGTCTTCAATGACGGTGAACTGGTACAACTCACAATCGACCCGACTCTGACCTTTTCTGTAGCTGGCGTTGCTGCCGGCCAAACAGTCAATGGCGCAACAACCACACACGCATCGACGGGCACAGGCATTAACTATTCAAACGACGTAACTTCTTCGACAAACGGTATTTCTGCTCATGATGTGCAAGTTTCTACAAACGCTGAGGGTGGCTACATTGTGTACATACGTCACAGTGGCGCACTTACTAACCAAAGTTCAGATACCATCACAAACCACACCGGCACAAACCTTTCGCCAACCGCCTTTTCTGCTGCTGGTACCGAGTCTTGGGGCTATACAACCGAAGACGCAACACTTTCAAACATTGGTGATGGCGTAAACCGCTTTACTGCGACCGGCGAATGGGCCGGCTTCACCACAACCAATGCTGAAGTAGTCGCAAATACCACTGCAACAAGCGGCACCCAAACAACCCGCGTAGGTCACCAAGTTGGTGTTGCTTCTAACACTGAAGCTGGAACATACCAGACTACAATGATCTACACGGTTGTAGCT
>CAZHXE010000155.1:0-1831 GCA_964536005.1 uncultured Candidatus Saccharibacteria bacterium | reverse complement strand
CATTCGCGCTCAACAGTTACGAGTTATCGATGAAAACGGTAACCAAATTGGCGTGATTAGTCGCATGGATGCACTGGCTCGAGCAAGAGAGGCTGATCTTGATCTTGTCGAGATTTCTCCTAATGCCGATCCTCCCGTCGCAAAAATAATCGATTGGGGTAAGTACAATTATCAAAAGACCAAACAGCTGCAAAAAAACCGGAAAAACATTAAAGTCCAAGAGCTGAAGCAGATCAGATTTGGACTAAAAATTGGTAAACATGACCTCGATGTCAAGCTTCGCAAGATTCGAGAGTTCCTTGAAGAAGGACACAAGGTCAAGATTACTGCTACCTTCCGGGGCCGCGAAATGGCGCACCAAGAGATCGGATACAAACTTCTAGACGACGTGTATGAGCAAATTTCAGATCTCGCCGTTGTCGATCAACAGCCACAAATGTCAGGTAAATATCTTAATATGGTAGTAAGGGTTTCAAACAATGCCAAAGCTAAAAACGCACAAAGGGACGGCGAAGAGGACTAAAGTCACTTCAACTGGCAAGATCACACACCGCCGACCATTCGGTAATCACTTTTTATCAAAGAAATCTTCACAGCGTAAGCGTGGCTATGCCCATGACTACGAGATGACAGGCCAGTTGCGCAAGAATGCTAAGCGCAAGCTGGGACTATAGAGGTACAATATGCGCGCACGATCAGGTTCTACATCACACAACAAGCACAAGAAAATTCGTCAACAAACGAAAGGCATGACGCACAGCCGTCGTCGTTCGTATCGTCTTGGCAAGCAAGCGGTTATTCGCTCGTTCCAATACGCCTACCGCGACCGACGTACCAAGAAGCGCAACTTCCGTCAGCTCTGGATCACCCGCATCAATGCTGCCGCCCGTGAAGAAGGCATGAACTACTCGGCCTTCATGAGCGGCTTGGCAAAGGCCGGCATTAAGCTAGATCGCAAAACACTTGCTGAACTCGCCTATTCTGACCCTACTGCCTTCAAAGCAGTAGTAAAAGCTATCAAGTAGTTTCTTAGCAAGGCATCAAAACTAAAAACCTCGCCCAATATAGGGCGAGGTTTTTAGTACTGGGAAATAAGGAACGTCGCTCGAAATCTATGAGCGAATAGAAAAAATTAGTACTTCTCTTGCACACCCACATAATGCACATAACTTTACACATAATTTTGCACATAAAAAATGCCCAGGGATTTCTCCTTGGGCATTGTTATAAGCAAGACCATCGGTAAGCCGGATTCTGTCATACATATGTATGTAGCAATCATCTATCTAGACCGCTCATTGCTGAGCGGCTCAAGCGGTTTCCTCGCATACTTCCAGCGGATAACTGTTTGGGATGAAGTATGCTCCTTGCAGCGGACGGGGTTTACCACCGCACGCAGTCACCTGCGGCGGAAGCTGTTTTACAGCTACTTTTCACCTTAAGCGTTGCATCCCTTTTGACAGGGAGCGTTGCTGTATTGTCTCTGTGGCACTTTCCCTAGTTGGCGCAGCGTTTTTACGGCTGCCTTATCTGGTCGCCGCTAGCGACCGTCCTATCCATGCGCTGTCCGGACTTTCCTCTCGTTGTTAAACAACCAGCGATTGCTTGATGCTCCTGCTACAAAGGATTCTAGCATAGCGCAAGCATTTTAGCAATCTGCTAGCCAGACTGCTAATGCTTACTAATCTTCACGCTTAGCCTGGTTGTCTAGAACCTCATTCACCTTGGCATCAGCAAGCTTATTTTTCTCGCGCGGCACATGTGTAAACTGTACCGAATCAAAATCTTTAATGAGTGTTTTGATACGGTCATGAATTGGCCACAGGTCGCG
>CAZHXE010000154.1:0-1987 GCA_964536005.1 uncultured Candidatus Saccharibacteria bacterium | reverse complement strand
TGAAGAGCCCAGCTATGCGAAGTTGCTTCAGCTAGCTGGCATATCTCATATAATCCAGCGTAATGACTATGACGCTAGTTTTTATGGAGTAAAGAATGCTAACGCGATTGATTCGATCTTGGCAACACGCGATAACATCAACGAAACCGACAAGTTTGGTGAGTTAACGGTCTATGAAGTAGATAGCCCGTATCCACAAATCTATTCGCCCTCAGAAATTGTCATCAATAACAGTGGCGAGCCGTTCAGTTTACTCGACAACATTGATACAAAAAATCGCTTATCAGTCATTGACAGCAAGGACGCAAAGCCTTCTCTAAAAAGTGTTGCAACCACATCATACGACTCACTGTTCCATGACATAGAGAAACTTACAGTTAGCGACACAGCCATACAGGACAATTACGAAAGTGCGATTGACGAAGAACAAAGCCTGTCCGTAAAGCTCAGTAATCCAATATTCGCGCTTAACAATCCTGATACAAGCGTGAATGTACTCACAGACAGTGGTGACGAACCTAAATCAATCACTACTCCAGGCATCTCTTTTGATGAAGAAACCGCAAAGCCCGAGGACTATGTTCTGTCAGAAAAAATGATCGACTCTGCAGCCTTTAGGGGAGTCTCCGAAGGCCAGGCAGGAAACTGCCGCCCGTCAGGCACAAAAGTCGATTTAAGCTCTGCGCAACTTAAGGACCCCAAATATGAAGGTATCGAACTTTCTGCTAGTAACGATTTAGCCTGTGTAACTATTAAGCCGAAGAAAATTGAACTCGATAACAACTACCTTATGTGGTTCGACTACAAAATTGATGATGGCAGCTACTTTGGCTACTGCGTTTCGTTCGATGGCGCCACCTGTAAGAAAAAGGAATTGCTAATTGGCGAGCAGGATGTCTGGAAACGGCACTATGTTGAGTTTTCAACCAAGAACAATGCCAAGCTGGGCGCCTCAACCCTTTTCTTTTACGCCCCCGGGTTTGTTGACGGCGAGCAATCAACCGTTCAGTACGCCAATATCGAGGGCTATAAAGTCGAAAAGTCGCCGGAAATTTATGTGCAGCGCGACGAAACATTTAAATCTGCGACATATGATTACCCCTACGAAACTATCGACCATGAGATCGTGCCTGACGCGGATATGTCTGGGTCTGACTGGCAAACCAAACCTAGTTCATGCAGCCTAGTGCTAGAGACCTCAACCTATAACACGAGTATCTTGCAAGAGGATGGCGATGACGTACTACAGCTGGATTCACGCGATACGCTTGCCTGTACCAACGGCCAGCCATTTACGGTTGAAAACGATGCCACCTATGTGCTCGAGATCAATAGTCGTGTGCTGGACGGTAAAGAGTTTAGCTACTGTATTTTGGTTGGTAGCGAGTGTTTAGTGCGAAATATCGTTAAAACAGAATCACGCGACTGGCAAACCTACCGATTCTTGGTAAATCTTCGCAATCAAACCAACGGCGAAGTGCGCTTTTACCTTTATGGTAGTAGTGTAGACTCCACCTCTAAAGTCCAATTCTCTAAAGTTTCGCTTAAACAACTTGCCTCATACGACATACCGCGGTTTGGCGTAACCAGTACAACCGATAGGCAGCTGGGGCAGCTCGAGATTACCGACGCCGGTAAATCAGGCCGCTCACAATATAGCTTTAAAGCTAAGGCCGAGCCAGGCACGCAAGCAATGGCGGCATTTTTGGAATCGTTCTCGACAGCCTGGAGTTTATACATTAACGGTAAAGAAATCAGCCAGGATCAGCATTTACCGGTGAACTATTTTGCAAACGGCTGGCTACTGGATATTGATTCGATCTGCGGCGCAGGTGCTTGTTCCAAAGACGCCGAAGGCAAATATCTTCTTGAAGCCAACCTTTACTATAAACCGCAGCAAATCCTTAAGCCCTCGATTACCGTTTCGGCTGTGAGCTATGTGTTAATAGGTGGTTTTGCCATAGTCAGCCCAGAGCGAATTCGATCA
>CAZHXE010000153.1:0-2031 GCA_964536005.1 uncultured Candidatus Saccharibacteria bacterium | reverse complement strand
ACCAAAAATGAGTATAAAAATAGCGACCACACTCATAAATCCCGCCCAAATAAGTGGTTCGTCGGTCTGCTTGCCAACATCAGCGGCTATAAAACTCGCGACACTAACAAAAGTTAACACAAAGATCATGAGCACAGCCGTGATGACTGCTCCAAGGGTTATGTGGGCAAGGCCTTTGGTGCGAATACGATGTTTGATCCACCCCTTGGCTGTCAGCGACTGACAAACGGCAGCTTCAAAGGCATGATTCGCGCCGAAGTAAGCCGAGGCCCCTTTACCAGCAAAGTATTCGTCAGAGCCTTCAAGCGGATGCAAAAGCTCAATTTGCAAGTCGGTGAGCTTCGCTTTGGGGTTGGCAAGTTCGTGCTGAACGCGGCCTTCACTACCTTGCTTTAACCGAATAATGCCAACTTGTTCGAGGTGTATAAACTCTGCGATGCGCTCATTATCGCCAATCTTGCCATCAACTAAATAACCAAATTCTGCTGGTGACAACCCTTCAAAAGCGTCGTAGTGTGCCGACCTTACTGCCTTTTGCTTAAGGGTATTAATTTTGTGCCAGCGTAACATTCTGCCGAGCACCTCGCCGAGCAGTGCAGCCATGAGCGAGTAAAGGATAAGTTTTTCCATGTCATTATTCTAATGCTTTTAAATCAAGCGAGCCAGGCTTCGCACTATAAAGCCGATACAAAACAAAAAACACCTTGGCCGTAACCTCAGTGTTTTTTGCAGATTTTAGTTTCAATCGCTCCACTGATTGGCGTCTCATGGTCTGCAGCGCACGAGACAAGAAAGAACGTCAGTGAACTCGGGTATATACCTGAAACTTTTTGTAGTTGTTTTGTAACTTCTTCGGTTTTTGCCGTCGAACTTTCAAAACGATCTCTTTTCGGCCAACCTTGTTTAAGGGTCGTACCTCAAGGAGGAGTCCGGGTTGAAACGGACACTTTTATTGTAGCGCGATTTTTTTAAAGCGTAAGTGCAATTTGTGTGGAAAACTCAAACTTGCTCTTGCATAGTCATTTGACGACGAATTTTGGCGGGCTTGGCCACCGAAATCGTATCAAGAATGGCCACTGTCATAGTGCACGATGGTTTGCTATAATTAATGATGTAGCTAACACATATAAAGCGGGGAGAAATAACATGCCGTTTATCATAATTTTAGTCGTCGTAGTTGCCGTTATCGGACTCTGGCTGTGGGTCACGTATAACGGTCTTGTAAAATCTAATGTGCGCGTAGATACAGCGTGGAGCGATATTACCGTTCAGCTCAAGCGCCGTACCGACCTTATCCCTAACCTTGTTGAGACAGTTAAGGGATACGCCAAACATGAAAAAGAAGTGTTTGAAAATGTAACGCAAGCTCGTGCAGCCGTTACAAATGCAACAGGCGCAGCTGAAACCGCCGAAGCCGAGAATATGTTTACTGGTGCCCTCAAGAGCCTCTTTGCGGTCGCAGAAAACTACCCAGACCTAAAGGCTGATCAAAACTTCCGTGACCTGCAAGCGCAGCTCGTTGACACCGAGAATAAAATTCAAGCATCGCGCCGTTTTTACAATGGCAGCGTGGAAGACCTGAACATCAAAATTCAAGTTTTCCCAACCAATATCTTTGCCCGCCGCCTTGGCTTTACCAAGCGCGAACTGTTTGAAGTAGAAGACCGCGCTACCATCGAAGAGCCAGTTGACGTTAAGTTTTAACTCAGCTTCATATGCTACTACCATATGTAGTAGAAGGCACTAACAAGGATACACATGGCTACGCAAACCTTACATGAAGAAATTTCCTCAAATAAGCTCAAAACCTGGGCACTGCTGTTTTTGTTCTTAGGTTTTGTTGGCGCGGCATCGGCCTTTATTGGCTATGCACTTGCCGGTGATACTTACGCGTCATTTATTGCAATACCCGTAGCAATTGCGTACGCGCTCATTAGCTACTACGGTGCCGCCAAAATGGCAATTGCTATGACGGGCGCTAAACAAATTGAAGAAGCAGACAACCCCCGGCTGTATCGAGTGGTTGAGAAC
>CAZHXE010000152.1:0-2083 GCA_964536005.1 uncultured Candidatus Saccharibacteria bacterium | reverse complement strand
AAGCGGGAGGGGGTCTTGTCTTTTTCCACTTTGTCATCCACGTACACTGTGGCATCGTCGGGCAGGGTCTCTAACAGCAAGGCACCGTTTTGGATCACTTTGCCGGTTTTACGGTCAATGTCGTAGCCCGCAGCCACTAGCACAAGAACATAGGTTGTAACGCCCAAAATAATGGCAATTAAACCATAAGCCGAGAATAGCTTTATTGCGCGTTTTTTCTTGTCTTGAGTGTTTATGTTATGCATGTGGTGGCCTAACGTTAAGAGTTATTATACCAGATGTTTGCACCTAAACGTAAGAGGAGTTTTGGGCATGCCTGCACATCAGCCAATAGCCAGTCAAGACTTATGTAACCTACAGCGAAGTCTCTATACACATCATATATAATAATAGGGCAATACTTATGACGTGGAGACTGCTACAACCGCCCTATGCCCATTACGACTAAAAAACTTGCAATTGACTTTGGTACCATCAACACTCGGATTATGGCGCCTAAAAAGGGTATCGTCGTAAATGAACCGACGGTCATTGCTATAGATGAATCATCGGCCAACGACAAGCGTAAAATTGTAGCGGTGGGGGCATATGCCCATGCGATGATCGGCAAGACGCCCGATGAAGTGACCATTATCTCGCCAATGCAATCAGGTGTAATTGCTAACTTTGAGGCGGCCGGACACACACTCGAGCGCTTCATACAGCAGTCCAGCGGGCGGTTTCACCTTAACCGGCCGATTGCCATGAGGCCGGTTTCGGCCACATCTACATCTACAGAAAAAAAGGCGCTCATCGACGCTGGCATCGAAGCAGGCTTGCAAACGGTCTATTTGATTAACGCTGCATCTGCCGCCGCGCTGGGGGCAGGGTTGTCTATTACAGACCCTGTAGGGTGTATGGTTATCAACTTAGGCGGTGGCACCACGGAGACTGGCATATTCTCGCTGGGTGGCACTGTGTCAGAAGGTGCGATTCGCACCGCCGGTAACGATATCGACGATGCGATTCGGTTGTATGCTCGTCGCGAATTAGGGGTTAATTTGAGCGCGCGGAGCGTCTTTCGCATAAAGTCAAAGTTCCTAGACATCACCAGCACCGAAAATGATTCAATGACCGTAGTCGGCCAAGCCGTGGTTGGCGGATTGCCCAAAAAAGTAACCCTGCGGCAACGCCAGCTAGCCAGCTACGTCGATATGCCACTCGACACGATCGTGCGTTCCATAAAGGCAACGCTAGAAAAAACCCCTCCCGATGTGGTGGGCGATATCGTCAAACATGGCTTACTCCTGACTGGAGGAACCTCACAAATTAAAGGCATTGATACGTACTTGGCAAAGCGAATCAATATCGCCTGCATCATAGCGCAGCAGCCACAGCTCTGTTGCATCAAAGGCGCCAATATGGCGTTAACGCACCTGGAAGATTACCAACGAAGTCTGCTCGCATAAAATTGGCAATTTGGTGTGTATTTTGTCAAATTTGTGATGTATGTCACCTAAAATAGCCTGTTTTTGCAATTGATTGGCATCAGATTAACATTTTTCAGGAAATAGCATTGCGAAACAAAATAGTTCATTTTATGCTAGTAGCATAAGCATCCCAAAAACCTAAAAAGAATCGAGCGGGCAGTGGCGAAAAACAGAACTACAGTCGAAATAAACGGTCGTCTTTACGACGCTTCGACTGGTGAAATTGTCGATTCCATACAGCCCGTACAAGTGATCGACGGTTTCCGCATGCAGGCAGCTTCACCTGTGCACCCAAGCACGCCAAGCCGTACCGTCAACCAAGCCACTCGGTTGCACGCTAAGCCACAACGCACTCAGAAACTTCATCCAGCCATCGCAGGCAAACCCCAACCAGTACGCACTATCAACAATGTTATTGCACCAAAAGCAGTGCCCATAACCACCATTCAGCCAGCCGCCCAAGCAGCATTAGACAGAAGCGTCCAGCTTGAACGCGCAAAGCGCGCGCAGCAGTATAGCCAAAGTCATCATGTTAGTAAGTTTGCTACTACCACGGATGCCGCACCGCAGCCCGTTCCAACTGTCGCTCAACCACGCCCAATGGCAGCCATGCC
>CAZHXE010000151.1:0-2139 GCA_964536005.1 uncultured Candidatus Saccharibacteria bacterium | reverse complement strand
AAATCGCATGCAGACGAGCCATAACACAGGAAAGTAGAAGGATGCTACCCCGAGATACCAAAAAGACCTTGCGCTAAAAGGAGTCAATAATCTACTACAGTTTAATGAATTTGATAGGATGAAACATCAAGATAAAAGAGACAGATTCTACAACTTGCATGTGCCAGACGACGAGCACGTTACAATCCCTGCCATTCTAACTGTTGAGCTATTTACCCCTAACGACATACCGGGACTGAAAAAGCTTATCAAGAAAAATGGGTGGGACAAGCAGACGCGCACAGTTGACGAACCAAATAGTAAGCGGCTCGCACAGGCCAGATCGCGTGACAGTTCTTCGTGGTGGATGTTCGCTACCCTAGTCGATAAAAACAGTGGGATATTTACCGGCGACTCTAAGCAAGAAAAACTACCAGAAGGTATCAGCTCTATTCGCCTCAAAGCGGTTCAGGTAGGCTCTGGCCTAATAGCGTTAGTAGCCTGCTTCTCACTAACCGAAGAAAGTGCTCATCACGTCGATAAGGTATGGCATAGTGACACCTATGAGCCGTTCATGGAGTACGTGTCGGGCAGATTTAGACCACACAGTAGAAGAGAGGCTGCGTATAAGGCAACTCTGATGGCCAGAAAAAACAAGAATGACGAGGCGAGAAAATGGATGTCCGAACGCTGCCCAGGATACTTCGCATCTCATAAAGAGGCCCTGATAACACTGGATGTCATGCTGACAGACAAGTATGATCCAACTAGCAGAAGTAAGAAAGTGCCTGACATTGATATGCGAGATGCACTAAATGCACTAGGAATCGATATTACTGGTTTTTATCGGATAACGGCACCTGAAATGCCAGCAATTGCATTATTGCAAGCGAACCGCATGTCCAAGCAGTATCTCGACAGCAGTAGAACGTGGAGCTTGATAAGCAGGCGTAGTAAGCTGAAGCAAGCGACTGAAAATTTCAAACACCAGGGAGGTGATGAAAACTGGGGAACGACGCATATAGCGTATGAGCGACTCGGTGATACGCTTATAATCCTCGCAGTGTCTGAACTGCTTACCATACTTGAGAAGCAATACTCAACCCTGCGCGATACAGCCCAGTTACATCATGAAAAATTCAAAATCCGCAACCTCAACAGACTCAATAAGATACTGCTCGACTCTAGCCTTACACTCGCTAGCATCCGGCGGGATGTGAAAATACTACAAGGCAACAGAAGCTGGTTCGAGGGCGCAAGCTTCACTATGAAGATATCTCCATTCTTTAGAGATAAAATGGGTAAAAATGATAACGGGCCCATAAAATTTCATGAAGATATACTCGCCCAACAGGAAAAGACATTTGAGCGTCTGAGCCAGATAGATAAAGACTATAGAGATATACTCTCAACTGTTTCTTCAGTAGGGGCTACGGCAAGCACGATACGCCTGAGTCGCTGGGCGTTTGGGGTAGCATTAGCCTCTCTCCTGGCTGCCGCGGTGGCTATTGCAGTCACAATATTAACCAGCCCTAAGACCTCAAGGCAAAATAATACGATGAGTTCAGTAAAACGGGATTGAAATACCCAAGATTTATCATGAATTTTTTAGCCGACCCGGAATATACCCCAGATAGCTCTTCAAAAAACGGCATAACACGTAAGCACCGCATCAAATACTACTCGCACCAACGTAGCGGCAAAGCCTCCAGCTCGGACACGGCTGTTACAGAAAAGGCCTGCGACCTAATTGAAGCGTGCCACAATAAACTATAGGCAGCAACGCATGCCAAAATAGCAGAGGCGGAGAACCTAATCAAATTAACACAAAATGCTCTGTACTTTCTACACAGCAGGTAAGCCACTATGACGAGTTCAAAAAAGTTTGTACCATACCTATCAGCGCAAGTAGCTTTTCTGTCCTTCGCAACTGACTTTAAAGACTTTTTAGCTTCAAAATCAGGCAAACCATACTTACGTAGTGGCCCCAAAGACGCGCTATCCAAGCTCCGGCCACGCGAAATTTTAGGGTTAACCATCGCAGCAAATATAGCCATGTATTTGTCTGGTGATACCTGGGTTCCAGGTTATTTTGTTGCAGCAGATGGGACAGAACTTCCAGAAGACGAGGCTCATGATGGAGGTATACGCTGCACTAGC
>CAZHXE010000150.1:0-2159 GCA_964536005.1 uncultured Candidatus Saccharibacteria bacterium | reverse complement strand
ATAAATAAACCAATCTCGCCCTAACTGCACTGCCTTTACTGCTCCGCTCTTGGCGGCTCGGTGCATGGTATTACGGGCAACGCCTGCCCGTTTAGCGGCTTCAGTCAAGGAAATTAGATCGCTCACATCATTCATTTTTGCTCCTTATCGTAGGACAATCATCCTACGCTGTCAATATGTGCAAGTATTTCTCTGACCATTTTCGCTGAAAAGTAATCGGCGGGATACCTGTCTATCGGTCAGGATTTTGTTTCCCGCCCGTTTTGACCATTTACACTCGGTGTTGGTGAAACTGTCTGCTCATTGGGAGTTTTACTACTCTGGCTCTCCACGAGCCATTTAATCAAAAGCAATGTCGCCGTATTTACTTCCCTCAAAGATGGAAATTTGCCACTCTGTTTCGGGTTTTTCTTCATAGTTGCCATCGCACATATCCTCTCTCCTAGTAAAAACATCCACTCTCAACGAAAATTTCTTTATGAGTGTAAGACAAGCATAGTACGATGGCACTGCCAAAATGACAGAGTAGATGGAGATGACATTTACCCCCAGAGGGCGGCTTCGTTGGTTGCGGGGTAAGTTATCTCAAAGGGAAATTTTGGAGGTGGTTGCCGTAACTCCAAGTTACTCGACCAGTGGGTATCAAGAATTGTGCCTATTCCTTCGGCACGATAGGCTTCCGCCTGTTTCCATCGGATGTTCCATTCGCTCAAAACGTACTCCGGTGACGCTACGCCTTCACGTATGAGCCAATCAAACATGCTGATTTGAGCGTGTATCAGGAGTTGCCCGTCCGGTTCTTGGTTTGCCCACGCAAAATAGGCGTGTTCTGCTTGTTCTGCCTCATCAGTGTTTCGCAAGTCGATCAATGCTTTTCCGGCAACCGGATACACAATGCGCGGTGGTTCTCCCTCGCGCATTTTCGGTAACAGAAACGGATATGATGCCCGCATGTCCTCAACACTGCGTACCGGGCGCTCACCTGAATATTTGGGTTGAATAACCTGTGCGTGGTAATCCTCAAATAGTTTTTTTGCTATATCAAGTCCAACTGTCCCACGTTTTCCATATTCTATATAGCCAGATGTAGTAAGTATCTGAATAGCCCGCCGCATGTAGAAAAACGGGTTGCCTTCGGTAGCTCCCCGTTCTATTGGATAACCAGACGTGGTATCGGTTTCTGCCAGATGTGTTTAGCTCAGAGCTATCAATTTGCAGATGTCTTACTCGATGCTCTGGGCTACCTCGGACGCATGTGCAAATTGCTGGTTTAGGTAACGGTTATCAAGCGCGTCTACTATGCCTTGTATCATAGCAAGCGTATCCAATGCAAGTTGTTTGTCATTTGGTGCTTGCCGCTCGGCGCAGACGTTGATTAGTTCAATTCCGCACATAGCAGCAGAAAATGATGCTTGTACTTTGAGAGCCATTTGCATTGCATCATTCAAGAGTACCGCTGCGCGTTTAAGCTGTTTCCGTGAACGAACTGTTCGTGCATAGTGATATTGGTTAATTGCCAGCGAGTGAAAATTCCCGCTCTTGGCAATTTCCTTTCGCCAATAGCGAAAATGCTGTCGCTGTAAATCAGGCTTATCTTTGATATACTCCTGCCATTCTGGGAAAAACCAAGCGTGCGTACTCCACAGGGTTGCCGCATTTCGCGGTATCGTCTGCGAAATGGAAAGGTACGTCTCTTTTGCTCCTTCAAGGTCGCCAGTGGCAATTTGTATATCCAAGATCAGTTGAGACAAATGGACAACCCGCCACTTATACCCTTCATCGGGAGGATAGTCTAAGAAAAAAGCACGCTCGGCATAATGCTTCGCATCGAGCGCAAAGGCTTCATCTAACCCCTTATTGGCGTAAAAAAGTGCGTAGTCGTATTTTCCAATATTCCAATATGTTCGCCCTAAGAAGTAATACAAGTTCGGGATAAAGCCGAAGTCTTTCACCTCATCCTCAAGTAGCCCAATGAGGTCTTGGGCTTCACTTATCACGTTATCCATATCACCGTGCCACCAGTTGAGAATAATGAGAAAAATGTTGGCACGTTCTGCCAACATTCGAGCCGCTATGTGTTTTTGTGCTGGTGGGCTGATGTGTTCCAGATTGGTAAACCGCGCGTTTGCCTGAGCAACTTCTAATTCAAGGTCGCGCTC
>CAZHXE010000149.1:0-2196 GCA_964536005.1 uncultured Candidatus Saccharibacteria bacterium | reverse complement strand
GATCGATAGCCGTTGGGTGCGTTGCCTAGGCTTCACGAATGAAGTTGACATACTCGCGGTAGCCTTTGTCGGTCGGAATACGTCCTGCCGATGTGTGGGGCTGCGAAATGTAACCGGACCGCTCAAGCTCAGCCATTTCGTTGCGTATGGTTGCAGATGAGACATTAAAGAGCTTAGCAAGTGTCACTGAACCAACCGGTGCAGCGACTTCGGCATATTGTTCTACTATGGAACAGAGAATTTTGAATTGTCGATCGGTCATATCTGTCACTCGTATGCCTTAGGTGCTAACGATATGTATTGTATGTAACTAGCACTCTCGTGTCAAGAGTGCTAACGAAGATTTTGCGTTTATGCTTATTATTACCGTATTTTGCAACCTTGCGAGCCTCGTCGTAGTTGTCCTCCCCACCGTGCTCGCTGGGGCTGCGCGCGGTGGGTGCCCCTCCACTACGCCACTCACAAGGTTGCAAAATACTAGCCCTCAAACATTTGTAAGCATTTAAAAAGCATAAACTATGGGTTTAAAGATGGGGGCGATACGTGCTGTTTAACCCACGTAAGCATTTGCTGAGCTATCATCCGCGCGTGTTCGTGGTCTTGCTGCGAATAACGACCCTGTTCAACCAGACCACGCAACTGGCCCACGGCTACCTCGAGATCGTCATTGATAAGTAGTTTGTAGCCGCGCTCTAAGCCTGCTTCGAGTACTTTCTCGGCTGTGTTGATTCGGTTTTGAATTTCAGTCTCGGTCATATCACCACGGTTTTTGAGGCGCCGCATCCACTCTTCGGGGCTCGGTGGCACAACCAGCACAACTGGCACGTGCGGCATGGCGTCAGATACATTAGTAATGCCGCCATATTCCATCTCGTGCACGGCGATTTTGCCTTCTGCGGCTACCCGCTGCAGCTCATCGACAGATGCGCCAGAGACTTGTTGGTTGTGAATTATCTCTGCTTCAAGATAACGACCAGCCTTCAGCCCTTCCAAAAACTCTTCTTCAGATTTAAACCAGTACGGGTTGCCATTTTCTTCAAGCACGCCATTATTAGAACGCGGCGGGCGAGTAGTGTCTGAGATTACAAAGCTGTATTTGCCAGTTTCGACTAATTTTTCAATAATGGTGTTGCGGCCCGATGAGGTTGGCGAGGTAAGGAGGAGCAGTTTTGTATCCGCAAGCAGCTGTTTGAACTCGTCACTAACACGATAATCTTTGAGGACTGATTCGAATTCTGACTTTAGCCGTAAATGCGGTTTCATACTATACTATTTATATCCACCTAGATTATAGGAAGTTGCTATGCCTGACAATATCGATGTGAACGAAGCCGAGACCAAAAAAGCCATGCCATTTATTGCCATGTATATATTTATCGTGATGGGACTGTTTGTTTTGTTTGCGGGATTGATCCTACTTATGACCGGCGTAGTAGCTTTTTAGTACTACTCATCGCGCTTGAGCATCACAGTAAACGCTTCGGCTGGAATCTCGACTTTTCCAAATTTCTTCATACGGGCCTTACCGGCTTTTTGTTTCGCCCAGAGTTTCTTCTTACGTGACACATCGCCGCCATATAAGTGAGCGGTGACATTCTTTTTTAGCGCCGAGATATTTTCGCGCGCTACAATATGCGAACCAACTGCAGCTTGTAGTGCGACCTGGAAAAGCTGCTTTGGAATTACCTCTTTCAGCTTTTTAGTTGTCTCACGTCCTAAAGCATCCGCTTCGGAACGATGCACGATCACGCTCAGGCTGTCGACACGCTCGCCTGCCACCAGGAAATCTAGCCGAACTAAGTCTTCTTGACGATAATTGTCGAGTTCGTAGTTGAACGAGCCATAGCCGCTTGTCAGGCTTTTGAGTTGATCGTAAAAATTGGTTAGCATGTTAGCAAGGGGCGCCTCAAACTCAACCACCGAGAGCGCATCATCGAGGTAATCGATCCGCTTTTGCATACCACGCAATGAGGCGATAAGCTGCACCACAGCGCCAACGTACTGCTTTGGAGCGACAACTTCGCCTTTAATCCACGGTTCACGAATGAGGTCGATTGTGGCTGCGTCCGGCATATCGGCGGCGCTTTTAATTTCAAGTTCTTGGCCGTTGGTGAGTTTAACCTGGTAGTCGGTGGAGGGGTTGGTGACAACAAGCTCAATATCATACGTGCGTTCGACACGCTCTTTTACGATATC
>CAZHXE010000148.1:0-2206 GCA_964536005.1 uncultured Candidatus Saccharibacteria bacterium | reverse complement strand
GTACACTGCGGCGGTAAAACCTCAAAATTTGTTAACTGTATGAACAAGCAATGTAACAAGCTTATTCTGGTGTGTGAGAATTGCGTCGACAAAGTAGCTTGTTCTAAAGAATGCGAACAGATTGCCAAATCGGACGATCAAAAAAAAGGCACTAATAAGCCAAAAGAGTAGCCAGAATGCACTTTGAAGGCATGCCAATTGTTAGTGATCAAGTAGACAAGACTGAGTTAGCCACTATTTTGCGTGAATTGCGCCGGGTACTTGCGAATGGCATAACGGGGGATGTAGTGGAACTGGGTTGCTACGAAGGAACCACTAGCTTATTTTTGCAGCGCGAATTGCTTGAATATGAGAAGCGCCTTTGGGTATATGACTCATTTGAAGGACTACCGGATAAGACGAATCACGATGCCTCACCGGCAGGCTATGGTTTTACGGCCGGAGCACTTAAAGCGAGCAAGAATCAGCTCATCATGCACTTTCGTAAACAGCACCTCCCCTTACCTCGTATAAAAAAGGGTTGGTTTAAAGACCTGCAAGCCTCCGATATGCCAAATGCAATTTGTTTTGCGTTTTTGGACGGCGACTTTTATGACTCAATTCGCGATAGTTTTGCGCAGATACACGAACGCTTAAGCCCTGGCGCAACAGTTCTTGTGGACGACTATCAGAACGAACTACTGCCGGGTGCCCAAAAAGCTACTGACGAGTATGCCAAGCAGCATGGTCTTAACGTTATAGTTGAGGCGAGCTTAGCCATTATAAGGTACAACTAACTCTGCCCCTCATCTGTTTTTCGTAAGTTACGTGCATGCCCTGAACTAGTCTGTAGCTCCTGCAAACAGCACACTCTGCGTCAGAATCATTGCATGATTCGTGACGGGGCGTTCGGCTGGCTGCCTTACGGCAGCCACAGTCTATTTGCACGAGCTACAGACTAGTTCAGAGATACCCTATTGACTATTTGACATTTTTATGATAATATGACAGAAAATTAGTACCTTGACAATAAGGTTTCAATAGTTTCAAAGGAATTTTTCAGTGGGCGTGTCCCACTAATAGGTGCAGAAGCACTTCTAAAAGGAGCAAGCGGGCGGAGAATCCCCTTGGTTCCCATGGAAGGAAGCGAACATGCTGTCAACTGCACCCGAAGATCTTCGTTTGGTGATTGTACTGCCAAGCTTGGCGAGAGTGCGATATACTCTTGCTGTAGCTGCAGTGATCATCGGAGTTGTGCTGGCCCTCTGGGGCTTGGCACAAGGTACGGAATCCGGCTGTGAACTCAGTCCAGATGGCGTCAACGTCGTCTGCTCAGGGTACACCTGGGTCTACCGTCAGTTACTACCCCTCGTGGGTGGCACACTCCTAGCCTTCATAGGCTACCGACAACGAAGATAGGCCCCAGAATGGGGAAACAGACGTTAAAAAGTCACGGCACTTATTAATGCGGCAAGCGCCGTGACAGTCTGTTTCCCCTCAAGGGTCCATATCGCATATATAATTATCAGGTATGGATTACCGCGCCTTACGGATGCGCCCATAATACTGAAAAGTTCCCTTGTTGTATCTGCTCGCCCTTCGTATATAGTCATTGGGCGAGTATTTTATGCCCAAAAACCTTGTGTCATAATGTGCTTACATGATCATTGCCCCAAAAGTTAAAGAAAAGCTTGCCAAACTGCCCGCCCAACCAGGCGTATATTTTCATAAGTCAAAATCGGGCGAGATTATTTATGTCGGAAAGGCGGCAATCCTTAAAAACCGTGTGCGCCAATACTTTCAGGAATCGCGTAATCGCGACCTAAAAACCGAAGCCCTGGTAGCAGAAGTGGTTGATATTGAATGGATCACGGTGGATAGCGAGATTGACGCGCTGTTTTTAGAAGCGGAGCTAATTAAGCGATACAAACCCCGTTATAATATTGCGCTGCGCGATGACAAGTCAGACATCTTTATCCGAGTAGACCTTAAATCCGAACATCCAACGGTTTCCACTACGCACCGCCCGCTGGATGACGGAGCAGAGTACATCGGTAGCTTCCAGTCGGCCTACTTAGTGAGAAGGGCGCTCAAGTATCTGCGACGGGCCTTTCCATTTGACGAAAAGCGCTCTAGTTCCAAGCGAGTGAGTTTGGATTATCATATTGGTCTTTCGCCCGGCCTTGAGGAAGGCAAAAGCACACTAGAGGAATACCGTGCCAATATT
>CAZHXE010000147.1:0-2222 GCA_964536005.1 uncultured Candidatus Saccharibacteria bacterium | reverse complement strand
GATCAAAGAATCCGCAGTGGCTGGCGCACCGTATGTGCTACTTGCAGTTACTCCTGCCAACGGAATAACCTTCCAACACAACTTCAATGGCGACAGTGGCTCTACCAGCTACACATTCCCTAATGCTTGGCTCAAACTTAAGCGCACTGGCAATTTATTTGAAGCATTTACATCGGTCGATGGCACGAACTGGACGAAACTCGGCCAGACTAACCTGACGATGCAAAACAATGTCACTGCCGGTCTTGCTGTTACTTCGCACAAATACAACGAGCTCAACACAACGGTCTTTGACAATGTGTCGCTGACTCACCAGGGACAATGGAATTCTCAGGACATCGGCGGCCCTGCACTCGCCGGTTCTTATTCACAAGCCAATGGCACGCATACCCTCGCTGGGTCTGGTGATGATATCTGGGGCGATGCCGACCAGATGCGCATCGCATATCAAACACTTCCTGCCAATGGCAGCATCCAGGGTCGCCTTTCCTCGTTCACAGGT
Source organism: uncultured Candidatus Saccharibacteria bacterium (assembly GCA_964536005.1). Classification (GTDB taxonomy): domain Bacteria; phylum Patescibacteriota; class Saccharimonadia; order Saccharimonadales; family JBPEXE01; genus CAZHXE01. The sequence goes on along the minus strand of CAZHXE010000147.1, from coordinate 1,720 downwards.
ACTACAGACGGATGGGCTAAGGCTGGTTTGATAATTAAGCAATCAGCTACTGCCGGCAGTGAGTACGGCCTTATCGCCGCTACACCCGCAAATGGGGTTAATTTCCAAAATAGCTTTAACAGTAATAGCGGTGGCAACGCCTTCACCCTGCCAAATGCATGGCTGCGACTTGATCGCATCGGACAAACCGTTACAGGCTACATGTCTAGCGATGGGCAAAATTGGTCGCAAGTTGGCTCCGCACAACTAAACATTACTGGCACAGTGCTGGTAGGTATGTTTGTCTCGGCGCACGATGGCTCGAACGTCAGCACGGCAGCTTTTGACAACATTCAAGTAATGCGCGATGTACAGGCAACGACCCTGCCAGCTCCTTGGGCGACCCATGATGTGGGTGCACCGAGACTCGCAGGATCTAGTTCGTTCGCAAATGGTGCTTTCACCCTGTATGGTGCAGGCGATGATATTTGGGGCGATGCTGATCAGTTCCATTTTGTGCACCAAACACTTGATGGCGACGGCGAGATTACTGCTCGAGTATCCCATCAGGACACCTTCACGGACAGTTGGGCCAAAACGGGCGTCATGATTAAAACAGATCTAACTGGCGGATCACCATATGCATTGCTGGCGGCCACACCGGCAAATGGCGCCACTTTCCAACATAGTTTCAACAGTGGTGTGGATGGCATCATGCCTGCACTACCAAATACGTGGCTAAAACTGCAGCGAGTCGGCGATACGCTTACGGGCTACACTTCATCGAATGGCATCAGTTGGACCCAACTTGGGACTGCCACCATTGCGATGCCTTCGCAAGTTCAGATCGGCTTGTTTAACACGTCACACAACGGTTCAAAGCTCAACAAGTCGATCATTGACTCCGTAACCGTTAACCCATAACACGCCTGTTACGCACCTCCGGGTACTAGGCTAACCGCGAGGTGCGTAAAATCGGGCGCTGGGTATATGAGTGGTAAAATTGACAATCCGCGTAATTTTGCTATAATATGTAAATTAATCAGGTAGACCTACTTTGGAAGCGGCAATTGCTAAATACAAATCATTCTTAGAGCATTTTAATATTCGCGAGACTCTCTCGTATACATGGGTCGGTATCGTTGGCGTGTTGCTTGACGCAATCGGATTCGCGATCATCCGTAGCATCTTTGACCTTGATCCTGTAATCATCACGACTGTATCAGCAATGATCGCAGCTGCGCTCACCTTCCCGCTCAATGCGAAATTCACATTTTTAAAGAGCGATAATCTGTATAAGCGCTTTCAGATATATATCGTCATTAATCTTCTGGGAGTAATGCTTGGTGCCGCAATCATGTTTTTCGGACATGACCTAGTTGGCATAGATGACCGCATTGTAAAAGCAGTGAGCGTCGTTTTTGTAGCAGGAACGCAATTCTTGCTTAATAAGTTCATCGCTTTTAAGTAAAATTCTAGCCAGATTCAGTTCATAAAGCGTCGTGCTTGTCTAAAGTGTCATAAATTTAGCTTGTAATAACTTCTGTACCCAGCCCCATGTCTTCCATAAGAAGACTAAGGGCTGGGCACTTTTGTATGGACCTTCATATAGCGCCTATGCATAAACCTAGCGCCTAAGCTTTCGGTATACGGCTGGCAGCATCAGCAACAGAACAACGATGAGTGCGTAGAGCAACACGGTCATAGTTCGGGACGCAGCGGCCAGAAAGCTCTGTCGGTA
>CAZHXE010000146.1:0-2379 GCA_964536005.1 uncultured Candidatus Saccharibacteria bacterium | reverse complement strand
GTTTGAACGGCTGGCTCGAAACTCGAGCATGAACTCGGGCTCGCGCCGTCATCACATCCGCCAATCACATAGGCGTATGAGTTAGACACCACCATACTCAGTCCCCACCGTTGGGTGATCGTAATCGACGATGTAACGAATTCATCTATACTTCCATCGCTTACGTCCATTTTAGCCCACTCAATAAATGGTAAGGTCTGACCACCGGTGCCATCATACCCTCCAACCGAATAAATATGACCGTTATAGCCAAAACTGTAGCCACGCCGCCTTCCAACCGACAGACGATTGGGCGATTCTGTCCAACCCCCCGTTCCAGCTCCATCGGCTTCGACCACGTTGTTGCTGTCGTCAAACTTGGCTATTAAGATTTCGTCTTTGTCAGCCTCGGTATCGCTATAGCCACCAATTAGATAAATGTAGTTAGCGTTAACCGTACCAGAATGAATTCCCAGGCCCTGAAAACCACCTGTATTGGGATCCGAATCAATTTCCATCTGGGTGCTATCGTCACATCCAGAAATTGCACCTGTAGTACCAATATTGCACTTATACACTTCGCTCTCATAGCGATCGGTGCCTGCATTTGCTTCACAACTTAAACCTGTGCCGATACCATTACCACAACCGCCAAAAATATATAGATTGCCAGGGGTACTACCCGCACTAGATGGGTTTGCACGCGCGTACGCATATGTATACGACACGGACTCAGTTACTCCTGCTGCAGCAAAAGTGGTCGACTCCCAAGCGCCGTTCAGGCTACCGTCAGCATTCACGTCGTTATAGTAGATGGTACCAGTCTGGCCTGTTCCGGTTAGTCCTCCAACAATGTAAATTCGGTTATTAAACGTTGTGACTCCACCAGCCGCGACACCTGTTGTACCATTGACACGATTGGTGCTGTCTATGCACCATGATCCATAGGCTGTACCAGTACAGTTAGGGGGTAGCGTGAGTGTTCCGTCTGAACCGATAGAGACATACGACGTGTTACCGCTCGCATCCGAGTCGTCACCGTCGCCGTGGTCGTCGCTCGTACCGCTGCAGTCAAGGTCGATACACCCGCCAATGTTATACAAATAGCCATTGAGGATGGTAGACATCGATAGCAAATCACCGCCCTCATCAGCATCATCACCAGGATCAGGGATGTTGCAGTTATACGGTGCCGAGCCAGAGCAAGGACTTACACCACTCGCAACCGATACACTCACCGTCGAAACCTCTCCGGCAGGGTTAACGACACCGTAGTCGACGTCTGCCAAAGTCGAAATACATTTACCTGTACTGGCGCTCTGGTTGGTACACCCGCCAATACGATACAAACCGCCCTGCCAGCCCAGCAGCGAATAGCCGATCCTACTGTTTGTCACGTTCGTCATTGTGCCCCAGTTCGTTAAGGAGCCATCAGCGTTTATGCTTGCGATCTGTGTGTCGCTTGCAATTGCCGTACAGTAGCCGCTACCATTTACAGTTGTGCAGCCACCGCTCAAATAGACGTACGCGCCTAAGACTGTCGTAAAGCTGCCGCCTAGGCTACTTCGAGCAGTGGTAAAGCTAGTAGTCTGCACCCAGCTATTCATACTACCGTTGGAATTAAGCTTAACGTAATAGGTAGAATTCTGCAGCGTACCGCTGTTATTGCCACCTATAAGGTACATCGTATCATTATAAATATGCATCGTATGGCCATGTCGCGCGCTTGGCAACGCCGTACCAGTCGACCAACTGCCAAGCATGCCATTCGGCTTAATGTCAGCGTACTCAACCGTTGTTGTACCGCCACTGGAGGCATTGGTTTGCCCTCCCATAATGTACATTCGGTTATTGTAAGCTGCGGCCGACAGGTAACTACGCGCTGTCGACCCGTTCAGGCCTGTATCGGTATACCAGTACTCCCAATCATCAGTATCCAAACTGGTCGGATGCCATAGTTGCGGCTCACCGTTTGCGCCCAGTTTGGCAATCAAAACAGTAGATTCACGGTTACCGCTGCCATCAACTCCACCAATCACATACAAGTAGCCATTGTAAGCTACCATACTATGGCCTCGCCTAGCTTCAGGCAAGTTATAGGTTGGGTCGTTGCACCAGCCGTCGCATACCCCATCGCCAGGGTTAGGGCTTTCAATCTCTAGAGTGGATGAGTTAAACGATGCCCAGTCCAACGAGTCATCTACCGTCTCGGGAGTTGAGCTGGTAAGCGGCTTGACGGCTATGGTACTTGAACCGAATGTGTCGCTCATTTCACCAAGCGTGGCTGTGCCTGTAGCTACACCAGAGGCAACCACCGTATCGAGGCTCGCGGAAGTAAAACCGCAATCGCCCGTGCCACCTCCGCCGGATGTTCCCGAGGCGATCTTAGTGTGGCTCCCT
>CAZHXE010000145.1:0-2385 GCA_964536005.1 uncultured Candidatus Saccharibacteria bacterium | reverse complement strand
CGAGGCCAGGCACAGAAAAACTAACGATATTTGCTAGACAATGCTTGCGAAGACCACGAATCATAATGTCTGGGCGAACCACAGTCAGCTGATCTGTGAGGTAATTGCGCAATTCGTGCAAGCGTACAAACTCTTGCCTGCGACTTTCCTGCGCGATGGTGATTGCTGCAGCAAGCCCAACAGCCGACGCCACATTTTCTGTGCCACTACGTTTCGTCAGTTCCTGCCCGCCACCCAAAATCAGGGGCGTGAATTCCACTTTTGCCTGCGCATACAGCACTGCCGACTGCTTGGGCCCATACGTCTTAGCCCCATTAAGCGTCATAAGATCTACTCCCAACTGATTCACATGAATATCTAAATAATTTGCTGCCTGCGAGGCGTCCGTATGTAAGTAAAGAGGCATCTCAATCCCCCGCTGCAGACGGTCAATGCGTGCCTGCGCCACAATTGCCGCAACCTCTGAAAGCGGCTGAACAGTGCCAATTTCGTTATTGGCAGCCATAATAGACACCAGGACCGTCGTGTCATCAATCGCATCTTTAAGTGCCGACAGATCAATTATGCCCCGGTCGTCAACAGGAATCAGTGCGTGATTACGGAGGCTCATAACTGGTTCGAGTACCGACTCATGCTCAATACTGCTCGCCAAAACCTTTGCGTCCGGCCAGCGCTGAGCAACCCCTAAAATTGCCAAGTTATTGGCCTCTGTGGCACCTGCAATAAAAGTTAGTTCGCTTGGACGCGCCCCTATCCAAAATGCAATCTGTGCACGAGCTTCTTCAAGCGCCTGATGTGTAGCCTTGCCGGCTAGATAAACCGTCGATGGATTATAAAACTGCTCGGTAAAGAACGGCAGCATGGCCGCCAACACTGCTTCGTCCACGGGTGTGGCAGCTGCGTGGTCTAGGTAGATCGGAGATTTATCGTGCATAGGTTATACAACCCATTCTCTCAAAAGCTAAAACACTGAGTCAAACCAATACTCATATAGCCGAGTTTATACTTCGGCAACAGGTCGCTTGTAAACTTCAGCGGCAACCCCACGGTAATAGGCCATGACTGCCTGATACAAGTTGGTTAATTCTTCGCCAGTAACAAGTTCTGCCGACTGATCATTCTGTAACTTCAGTACCTTTTTGCCATGGATTTCGTAACGGGTAGTAACTTGGTGTGGGCCAGCGTGGTCTTGCCATTCTTCATGCCAAACCCAGGTATGAGGGTCAAGGCAGAAGAATTCGCGACGCCGATTTGGTGGCAAATAACCAAAAATTTGCGCACCAACTTTTGCTTCACGCTGAATCAGCTCACGTTCGGAAACACCTCGTGGGACGGTAAATGCATATGTAGCATGTTTGCGAGTTTTAGGCGACCAAGTCATAGTTGTCCTGCCTCATCCAATCAGGGGCGCTAAACCCATCATTAGTATCATTTAAAAACGCGTGGTTCGGGTCAACCTCTGCGGGTTGAAGGGGGGTGGTTTCGTAAGTCTGCAAGGGCATGTCAGTTGATCGGGCTTCGATACGTAAGTGGCCGATATGTTGGCCGGCCTCAACGATTGCAGCAGCCTGCTGCGCCTCGCGGATTGCTTCGTGGTCAAGAAGTCCGATTTCCTGTGCGGCCTGAGCAGCTACAATGCGCGCCTTAATACTATCGGCTAAAGAACGTGGATTGCGAATGTCACGGGCATCGATGAACGAGGAACCCTCATGGCGTTGATGTGTCAGTTCAGGATCATCAACGTGACTATCATGTTTATGATCAAAAATATCGGTCGGCCAATCGCCATAACCGTGCGGCTGATGGCTTTCTGGCGACATTGGGGCATGATGAGTATTGTTACTCACTTTGAGTTTACACTCCTTTTAAACCAACCGCCCTAAGAGTGTGGGTGGGCACCTTGGTTTACAGCTTAAACAGCCTTTCGGCATTAATAGTAGTTGCTACGGCTATTTGTTTTTCAGATTCACCACGGAGTTGGCTTAAGAATCTGACAATCACACTTATGTGTTTTGGCTCGTTAATTGTCCCACGAAACGGCACAGGAGTCAATAGCGGAGCGTCTGTTTCCAAAAGCAGATTTTTGAGTGGAATTTGACGATACGCCTCTAATTGTTCGGGCAGTTTAGTAAAGGTTGCTATGCCATTTACGCCAACGAACAAATTTCGCTCTGTAATCTGTTCTAGAATCGATTTATTGGCGCTAAAACTATGTACGACACCTGGAATTTTGTAACGGTCATAGACATCCCAAAAGTCATTGAACGCATCACTTGCGTCATCTTTACTCCCCCTGATGTGAAAAATACAAGGTTTCGCTTGTGCTTTTGCCAGCTCAAGTTGGCTTTTAAGCAACGCGTGCTGAACTTGCTTTGTATTCCGTAA
>CAZHXE010000144.1:0-2393 GCA_964536005.1 uncultured Candidatus Saccharibacteria bacterium | reverse complement strand
GCGCGAGCTAGCAGGGCACGGCGAAGACAAGATTAACGATTGGTTAGTTTTTCTTGGCGTCATGAACGCTGGCGTCGTACTCAGTCTTGTAGGCACGCCAGAGAATGCCCATGCCATGACGGCGTATGCGGCAGAAATACCCGCCGCAGACCGGCCAACCCCTCACGAAGCCGCACTTGTCGCAACGCTTAATGATGCGTTGCTTGCCAAAGCACAGGATAAAATCGGGCCCGCGGCACGAGCGGTTGCTCGTAGATGGCAGAGCTTGGGAACCGAAGATGAACAACTCGTAGCACTCCGGGCGGTATACAAATCCCTTACCCTCGACTCCTGGCTAGCCGCACAAAACGACCAAACGAGCCGAGAGCAACTGGAGCAAAGACTCCCACTAGACGAGCTCGGCCGACCTACGTATGACGGTACGGAGCCGCTCTTGCCCGGCGATGACGTATGGCCCCAAATGGAAGCGCCTAACTGCCTTGGCTTAGCCATACTTATGTCGGGCTTTGCCAAAGAAGCCGGAGCAGAGTTTGTATTTCTTAACCAGCTGACTGCTCACAGGCATATGCAGCCAGCTTTTGAGGCTCGTCAAGCACAAATTATGCTCGATGCATATCAACGCCTGGGTCTAGAACATGAGCTAAACCCTATGATCGATGGATACATCGACGTCGCAAACTACAACCGCCTTAATTTTAATACGCTACCAGAAGACTTCCACTTTTCAATTGGCATAAAAACACCCAATGGAATCTGGATACAACTCGACCCATACATGGGTGTATTTGGTGTAATGGGCGATAGTAGCTCAAGCTCGATTAACGATAATATGGCAATGCTGCAGGGACTCTGGCCACACTTACCGGGCATGGTCATCGCGGATTCTGTAAAAACAGGCGTAGAAATGATGAGCGATCGAACCGCTACCTTTGGCCAAGTCATGGCCGAGACAGCAGCAATCATTCAGGATGGCATTACAGGGCTCGAAACAGAGATAACCGATTTTGACGATTTTGTTGAGCTAGCTCAAGAAGTACGTGGTGTCATCAAAGCCGTGGTCGACAGCCAGCCAACGCTCCAGGATCATGTCGAACTGAACTCAGACGAGCTCGTGCTGTGCAGCTTATTCGATATCAAAGGCGTTGACCTAACTGATGAGTTCGAGATTACAGACAAAAGCCGTGAGTATTATGAGCAAAGACTGAACGAAGCTGCTAGACGCTTCAATACAGATACGGCGTATCGCCAACGGCGCATCAATGATTTGTGCGCATTCCCGATAAGCATTCATGCCGCCGAAGCGTTGATCGTAAAACATCGCATCTTTGCCGAAGAAATGCGCGAACCAGGCTTTGAAATCAGTAACCCCGACTACATGCCCGCCCTTATGACCCTCGCCCACTTGCGAGCCTGGTGGGAACATGGTAATAATAGCCACAGTGTTCGGTTGTTAGCACATTCGTCGTCGCAGGTATTGTGGCACGAGGCAGAACACGGCCTTAATGACGGCAATGACCCGATCGTGAATCGCGCTAGGCGCGGCGTTCGAATGCTGCATCCTTCACAACTTCATGAGCGAGTCGCAATGTTACTGCAATTGCAAGATGTCAACATCCAAGCGAACGGAGCAACTGATAGTGGCTGATGAAGCAATGACGCCCGCAGATATGGCAACAAGGATCATCGAGCTCACCTCATCGGGTGGATTCAGCTCAGTCGACGCAGTTGTGGCGGCGCATCCAGACCTGGAACCCGGCGCCCAATATCTGAATTCCGTGACCCGATCTGTCGGAACGGGCAGGCCCCGCGGCGGTGGCGCCATGCCGCTCCGCGAGCCCCGCTCTACCGGCTGACCTCGGCCGAACGCACCAACCCTGGCAATTTGGCCAGAAGAGAGCCGCCCCTCGCCGCAATCCAGCGGCGGTCGGGGCGGCTCTAAAACATTATGACTACAAAGTTGAGGTTATAAATACGGAGCCAAAATGAAAACAAGCCCGCAGGCAGAACGTTTTAGCGCGTCATGCTTTGGTTGCCACCGCCCCGAAGGGTAGTGACTGCATGATGCGTAAAACGTCTGCTGCGGGCTTGCACATCCCAGTGACAGAAGGAGGGTGGCGACCAATCACCGCCAGGCAGCTGGCCAACTGTCTGTGACAAGAAATCCTTGCTGGATCACCCCGGTTACTGGGGCGAAGTCGACAGTGACCATGACTGTAGTGTTCGCAGGAGCGTTGATGGTGAGGAAGCGCATGACATCTGAAGCCACATGATCTCGAATAGCCGCTGCCTTGTCCATGTCGCCGACCATCTGCAGCTGAATTTCGATGCAGATATCTGCACGCGTAAGCGTGGGTTGTTGGAGATTAACGTGAGCGACACGGAGGAGGGGCGCC
>CAZHXE010000143.1:0-2538 GCA_964536005.1 uncultured Candidatus Saccharibacteria bacterium | reverse complement strand
GCGCGGTGTTTTTATAATCACCCATAATGCTTGGGTTATTGCCGACGCGCGCAATCATGAGGAGCAACGGTACGGCAGCGATGCCATTAAAGACCGCAGTGAATACCAGGGCCTTTATGGGGTCGATGCCAATAAAATTAATGGCCAGCCCGGCAAGCGTCGCCAAAATTATTACCACATAAAACCCCAGCGCGCGCCGGAATTTGCGATACAGGCCTTCCTTCCAACCCAACGTTTCGGTGATCGCATACGAGGCCGACCCCGCCAAAACCGGCACAGCCAGCAAGCCCAGGCCGATAATTCCTACCGAGAAAATGAGCTTAGCCACCAATCCGGCATTCGGAAAGTTCTGCACGAGCGGCTCAAGCGCGCGGGCAGCATCGGCAGCTGTGTTAATTTCGGTCACACCGCTGCTATACAGGGTAGATGCGCAAGCAATAACAATAAACCAAGCCGTGACGCTCGCAAGTGTCATGCCCACAAAATTGTCGATGCGCAGCTTGTGCAAATAGCGGGCAGTAGCCTTAGGAACCTCGCCAATGCGTGACATATTGCGCTTGGCGATTTCTTCCTCAACTTGCTCAGATGTGTCCCAAAAAAACAAGTACGGCGATATGGTAGTGCCCAGCATACCAACAAAAATATAGAGCGTCTCAAAATTAATGGTTGGAGTGAGCGTAAAGGTATTCCTTAAAACCTCACCCCAGTCTTGGCCGACCAGAAACGCCGTGAGCGGGTAAGCCAGCAGTGCAACGGCCAGCCATTTGAGCATTTTGGCGTAGGTCTTGTAATTTACAAAAATGACCAGCGCCACTACGGCTACGGCATAGGCAACGGCGAGCAACCCAAATGGAAGATCCACAAACAACTGGGTTGTAGCCGCCATCGCGCCAAGATCGGCACCAATATTAATGGTGTTGGCTACCACCACCAGCAGCACCGACATGTACAGAAGTTTTTTACTGTAATTCTCTTTTATAACTGCCGCTAAGCCCTTGCCGGTGATCGCGCCAATACGAGCACAGCTTTCTTGCACTCCTAGCAACAAAGGAAACATGAGCGGAAACGACCACAGCAGCCCCAGCCCATAACCAGCACCCGCTTGCGAATACGTAGCAATGCCCGAAGGGTCGTCATCGGCCGCACCGGTAATAATCCCCGGCCCCAAAATTCTTAAAAAGCGGTTATAGCGCTTACGGTTGAGCATGCCTTTAGTCACAGCCAGAGCTTGGTGCTCGGTCTTGTTGATGCGGCGGTTCAGGTGCCGCTTGGTTTTGGTGAGGTGACTGAGCTTTTTAGTCATGACTATGCACGCTTATGGTTAGTTGTATAAATCATACAACAGTTTGACTCAGATTGTGCGCTTGATATGTAATGGCTAACGCAATTGGCTCAGAATCTTGTCGATACGACGGTTCCTGGTTTCTTCGGTTTTTGCCTCATTCACCAACCGGGCGTATTCTTTGCGCTTGGAATAAATAAGATCGTGGAAGGAGTCGTCAAGTCCATTTGCTTGCAGCGCGTCTGCAAGTGGTGCGGGCACGTCAACCTGGCGATAGCCGTCATCCAGCTCTAGCGTCACATTAATTTTATCTCCTGAAGCTACACCAGAGGCTTGACGGTCGCGCATTGGAAACACTACCATACAGGTGCCATCCATTACCGTAGCTGTGCTTTGATACGTGTAGCCATTGACCGTTATTTTGAGTGGCGCTCGCTTGCTGCCGCCCAGCTCGGCCAAGTTCTTAGCAGGAATCTCGATCGAGGCGTGGTTGCCAAAGCCGAGCACCACTGTTTCGTAGGTTGTTTGCATGCTTTTATTATACAATGATTTGTAAGGTATCGTGCTTCGCGTGCGCGAATTAAGGTTATACTAAACAGATATGACAAACATCACAGCACGCGGCATAACAAATGCACTCTTCCGCGACAAAGAAGGCAAATTAGTTATTTTTCAGCTACCAAACGCCCCCATAGTTGCTTGGGCCGCATTAAAGCTAGCAATGCTATTTGTAGCTGACGAAAATTTGCATGCAAGCCTCGAACAACTGGCCGCAGCCGTCTTGTTTACGTGGGCTTACCTGGAAATCACTAGCGGGGCCAGCTTATTCCGTAGAATTTTAGGGGGCTTGGTAATGGTCGTTACAGTTGCGGGCATGTTTCGTTAACGCATTTTGTAGATTAAGCTCTAAGCCACAATTTACTATGTAGGCTACGGCGCAATACGCCTTACAGAAATTGCTATTGTCTCTCGGCTAAAGCTTTAACCTGCTCCAGCGCCTTGGGGTAGGCATCCTGAAAATATGCTTCCATCTCTGCAGGAACATCAAAGGCGGCCGTTAAGGTCGTTACGCCACCTTCTTCTGTTAACGAGTAGCTTTCCTCGCCTCCGGTCCATTCGTCGTCCCGCTCTTTGGTGCCGTTTTCCTGAGTATCGGCCCGGTGCTTGAGCAATGCGTATTCGTTGACAGTCAGTTTGGCCACCAGGCTGGTTACGCCATACCCGTTGCCAGAAATGAATTCCACTTCATTGCCTTC
>CAZHXE010000142.1:0-2619 GCA_964536005.1 uncultured Candidatus Saccharibacteria bacterium | reverse complement strand
AAAGCAAATGCCCATAGATTCTTTTTTTGTGGCAGTAATAAGGCGTCGCTTAGCGGCAAGCTCGCGAACCTCGGTTTTCTTGAGTTCACCAAGCGGAAACAATGTTTGCGTTAATGCGTGCTGTGGCATTCGGTAGAGAAAATAGGTTTGATCTTTTGTTTGATCAATGGCAGTACAGAGCGAACCGTCAATAATGCGCGCATAGTGGCCCGTTGCGACCATGTCTGCGCCATCGGCACGAGCAGCGTCTAGAAAGAGACGGAACTTTACTTCCTGGTTACACATAATATCCGGATTGGGTGTAATCCCCTGCTTATATGCTTCGATCATGTAATCTACCACAAACTGTTTATACTCGGCTTGGAAGTCAAATAACTTGAAGGGAATATTAAGCTGAACAGCTACGCGCTTGGCGTCAGCAAAGTCTTCGCGCCATGGGCAGACAAAACCAGGCAGGTCTTGTGCCCAGTTTTTCATGTATACACCGACAACGTCGTAGCCCTGCTCGAGCAGCAAGTGGGCGCTTACCGACGAATCGACACCGCCACTTAAACCAACATACACAACTTTACTCATGAGCACAGTATAGCAGATCGAGAACGATTTGACCCCTGTTCCTACTGCATGGGTTGCCGGGCTACATTAATGATTGCTGAGAGGCCAGCTTGCGCTTGAGCTTCTTGATCTCATAGCGACGACCGAGCCAGAAAGTACTAAAGATTAGGAATATCATGACGTAGAGTGGCCAGATCACCAGCTGCAGGCCATTCGTTGCACCTGAAAGCCCGCTGACGCTTGCGCTACCAGATGTGACTGGGTTACCGTTTTCATCTACATCACTTGTGTTTTCAGCGATAGCCCCGTTGGCAACCGCCACTAACTGCAAGAAACTCGAGGTGCCATTTTTATCGGTTGCCTTCACGATCACACGGTATGTACCGGCAGTCTTGTAGATATGTTCTGGGAAGAATTCGCCAGCAAAATCTAAGCTTATGAGCTGCTGTTCACCATCACCCCAGTCGATTGAGATAGCATACGGACCTACTCCTCCGGCAACCTGCATAGGCCAAACCAGCTTTTCGCCAGGGTTTGCACCGCGCTTTGCAAAGTTGGTAGTTAGAACCACTCTAGAAACTTCTTCGTCAATGCCGCCCGAGTCATTGAATGTAACCGTAACGGTGTTTGAGTCCGGGCCGGGCTGGTCGAGATCGTCATACACACGTGCTATAAGGTCGTTACGACCACTAAACAAATCAGTTTGAATCGTGAACGTGCCATCCTCACAGACGACAGATCCTGCAAACACTTCGTTACGAAATAGCTTGACCAGTAAGCCCTGTGGGCAGACACCAGTTACTTCGATTGGTACAGAGGTAAACGTTTGGCCATTAGTGGGGAAGGAAATTGTGGCGCCTTGCGCAGGCGGCTCGGCTGGCACCACACCGGTTAAGCCAGTCACACCAGACTGTGGATTTTGTGACGACTGCGCATTGGCAAACTGGCCTGCACCCGCGAATAATAGGAGTGTTAGGGATACGAGACTGAGTTTTACGAATGTTTTCATGTTTTTTTGGAGTTAAACTCCTTTTATTATTGCATGTGCTTACTTAAGCTGCAACTGAGCAAACTATTTGGCAATAAAAGTGTGCATGATTTTAGGGAAGATATCATTGTTCATCATTGAGCCATGATCAGTGTAAATGAACAAATACGTGTGCGGTCCTTCTTTTTTCCCTTTAAGAACCACTCCTGATTGCTGCGAAGAAGCAACGGATGCTATGTTGTTCTGGCTCTCTGACATTGAACAGGTAAAGCTTATGTCCTCCCATTTTGTCTCGACAGGTGAAAAACTCTGATCTTTTGGCTTCGTAAACTCACTACAGTTTGACGAGACAGAGCCAATTGAGGGTGTTTGGCCTCCGTCGCTCAATACCTTCAATACTCTCTCAACTGGCATCTTTGGAATTTTATCCATATATACATCCAATTTGCGACCGATGTTGTTGCCTGACACACCCTGGAAGCGTTGAGGGTAATAGCGCTTGCCCTCAATAATGATTTCAGGAGCGTTAACATGCTTCCAATCTTTTGGAATATCTACTTTGAAATACTTGGTATCAATAGTTTTGTATTCGTCGAGCGTGCTGACGAACTCGCCAAGTACTACCTGGTTATTTGACTCATCAACCACGTTTGGGTTTTTGCTAAGATCAACAATAACAGCTCCCATGACCCCCATAAGCACCAGTATCGCCAATATAGGCAAAATGATCTTTGGCTTGAACTGCCGAGTGTCCTTCTTTTGGAAGTATTTATATTGCGATGTCATAGCCTACCCGTTTAGTTCTTTATCATCACTGCAACCCATAGCGAGGGTTGCACTGATGTTTTCGAAATTTTCTAACGCTTTTTAACGCGCGATTCTTTGCTGCTACTAATGATTCGTCTGTTGTAGCTCTTAATGCCCTTGATACCACCAACCACAAGTGCAATCAACAGGATTAGACCGAGTCCAATCTGCTTCCAAGGCAAGACCCAGAATGTTACAGATGCGTTAATGATGTTTCCGCCGCCACCATATGAGATCGAGCTTTCAATTTTGTAGCGACCAACCGAACC
>CAZHXE010000141.1:0-2662 GCA_964536005.1 uncultured Candidatus Saccharibacteria bacterium | reverse complement strand
CAAATTCGAAGGGTGTGACATACTACTTGCATAAGAAAGATGTAACTCTACGAGGCGGAAAGCAGCAGACCATTTACTATTTCGCTAAAGACGAGCGACCAGAAGCAATCGACCAGCTACCTGAGGGTTACCAATGTGTAGAGAATCCACGCAATGGGTTCTTGACACTAAAGCGTTCAGACAAGTAAATTAGTTAGGAAAATAAAAAACAAAGTTTTCTTTGGGACTCCGGCCGTTCATATAGAGGGCCGGAGTTTTTTTATGATAATACCTAAAGTGAGATTCTATGATCTGGCAATCACTTACCAAACCATTTTTTGTATTAGCCCCAATGGACGATGTGACCGATACGGTATTTCGTCGGATTGTGGCCGGTTGCGCGCGGCCAGATTTGTTTTTTACCGAGTTTGTATCGGTTGATGGGCTGCAGAGCCCGGGGCGAGAGGCATTGCGTAAAAAGCTTGCGTTTAAAGGCGGGATCGAAGCGCCACTGATAGCCCAGGTGTGGGGCCTTAAGCCGGAAAATTATTATAAAACCGCGCGCGAGCTTGTTGAGCTCGGCTTTGACGGCATCGACATAAACATGGGCTGTCCTGTGCCGGTGGTGATCAAAAATGGTGCCTGTTCGGCGCTCATCAATAATCGCCCGCTTGCATCCGATATTATCAACGCCACTATAGAGGGCGCTGGTGACTTGCCAGTGAGCGTCAAATGCCGCATCGGCTTCAATACTATCGATTTGTCGTGGCACGAGTTCTTACTTGGCCATAATATTGCCGCCTTAACGGTGCACGGGCGTACTACCAAGGAGCTTTCCAAGGTGCCCAACCATTGGGATGTGATCGGCCAGATTCGCGAACTACGCGACCAAATCTCGCCAGATGTTGTACTGGTGGGCAACGGTGATGTTACGACGCGGGCGCAGGGCGAAGAGCTGGCTGACACGTATGGGCTGGATGGCATAATGATTGGCCGAGGCATTTTTCATGATCCGTACGTTTTTGCGGGCGAGTCACCGTGGCAATCTTTGCCCCGCGCGCACAAACTTGACTTGTTTAGCAAACATATTGTGCTATTTTTAGAGCAGTGGGATGATACGCGCAACCCAGCCGGACTCAAGAAATTCGCCAAGGTATACTGTAGTGGCTTTGACGGAGCAAGTGAGATCCGCGAACGCATCATGGCCTGCACTGGCGCGAAAGAGATGCTCCAAGTATTGCAGGAATTGCAAAATACACCGTAATATGCTATAATTATAACATGAGTCATGAACACTATCCTGGCCAAGGCGAAGAACCTGAAACTGAGAGTGTTCAGCATGATATTGGCTATGATCGCCCGGTTGATCCAGATACGGTGCGTAGAATGGCTGCGCTTAATGCGGCGACACAGTTTGCGTTACACGTTGTTAGTGGTGATACCGAGGGCCCATCTAAAGCAGAGCGCGAACGCGTTAGGGCGCTCGTTGAAGAGACTAAAGCTAGAATTCGCAATCAAGCGGGCGATCAGTCTAGATCAGCCTAAGTGTAGTTATAAATCAAATTGTTGAAGACGGGCGGCAACCGCAGAGGATGCGGGGCTAAATGAGCCCCGGTCCTAAGCGGTTGCCACCAGAGGCGGCTTTACAGCGACGAGTGCTGGAGCGAACTTGCTTGGTTAGTCACGCCACATGGCCTGGACCAACGCTGTTGCCCTTGACGGTCGAGAAATACAACTCCAGAAGCTCTGCTTCAGTGCTGGCTCTGTTGACGAGGACACGTATGCCCTTGTGGTAGATGTAGAGACCAAGACCAGCCTCCATTCTTCCGGCCGCCTGAATAGCGGATCGTACTGCGCTTTCTATCTGAACAGATGAGGCACAGAAGCCCCCAGCCACGTTCGGCTGGAGTTCAAGTACGGCTCGGTACAGGTACACAGTTCTTCCTACGAAGACTGGCCATTTCTTCATTCTAGGTGCCCCTCGCTATGTAAAGTTTGCCGCGGCTTTACATGCCGCCGCCCGTCGAAAAAGATCTCCCTTAAGCTAGTTTCTAGCTAAAAGGCAACTATACTATACACTTTTTTTGTCAATTTTCAAGTAAGATACGTCACATATGTAAACAAAAAACCAGCAACAAACGTTGCTGGCCAAAAGATCAACCTGGTGGGACTGGCAGGACTTGAACCTGCGACCAATCGGTTATGAGCCGACTGCTCTAACCACTGAGCTACAGCCCCATATTGTTTCGAATATGCTGAAGCGTTTTGCCAGCAAATTCTCATCCTGGCTGATTATAGCAAAAAATCGTTCCTACCTCTATTTTTTTAAGGGATAAATGCTATACTAGAAGTACAAAAAGCATAAAAAACAAACATGTCACGTCCGCTCGACAAAATTATTAGTTCTCAAAGCGCTGTACTTGCACTATTTGTAGTGATTGCTCTTTCGCTGGGCTTTAATACGTTTAAAGTAATTCAGCGCAATTATGAATTGCAACAGAATGTCGACAATTTAGCCGATGAGGTAGCGCTGATTGAGGTTCAGAACCAGAATCTTGAGTACAATATCGAATATTACAAGTCCGATAGCTACTTGGAGGTTGAAAGCAAGCGCCGTTTTAACGTAGTGGGTAAGGATGAGCACGTTATCTTTTTGCCCAAAGATTCCACCGATGAGTCAAGC
>CAZHXE010000140.1:0-2694 GCA_964536005.1 uncultured Candidatus Saccharibacteria bacterium | reverse complement strand
GCAGGCATGAACCAGGCGATTCCGCCTTTGATGATGGACATTTCTCACTCTCCTAGTGGAGTTGGGGGTTGGGGGGACAGAAAGGTTATTCGGTTGTTTGCGGTAAATGAAACCGCGAAACTGGCTACCAACGCGACGATCGAAGCAAGCAACAAACTTCTCGAAACTTGCTCAGTCGCTGCGAAGGCAACGCTGTTCACCGCCAAAGCGATGAGGACTACTGTATTGAAGCTCAGCCAACGCCTTACCACACCAAACAGATGTGGACCAGGCCAGACCAGCAAGGTACAGAGGCTAAAGTTTAGCTGTGCGGACACAGCAAACCCCAGCGCGTTAGAAACTACTCCGCGCCAGCCCCACTGGACCAGCCCGAACATAATCCCTATCTGCACCAAAAAACAAAACAGGCCCACTAGGCCCATTCTTACAAGTCGCTTGCTTAGGAGCCAAACGACTGCCCACTTACCAATGTCAGACACGCACCCTCTCTTCTCGAAATTTTTGAAAGACTAGAAACCAAATTGTGAACGTACCGGAACCAAGTTCCAAGTTACCGGTACTTCATTCCGCTATATTAATAACAACTTATTATTGTTATGTCAACTATAGCGTCATCTGTTAGGACCAAGCGAGCTTGCTAAGATGCATAAAAGATGGTACATTTCTTAAATTTCGCACACAGTGTATACTGGATATTACAACAAAAGGGAAGGTTATACGTATGTTCAAAGGCAGCAAGCGCAGCGCGGTTTTATTATTTTTAATGGCGGTTTCAATACTCACGCAACTTATTCATCCGCAAAATGTTTCAGCAGGTTTATCGAGTGATTTCGAAAGGGTGTCGCTAGTCGACGACCTTGCAGAGCCAACGGCATTTCGCTTTTTACCCGATGGCAAGATTATCATTGCAGAAAAGGAAGGCTCTGTTCTATTGTTCGACCCGAGCACACAAGCCGAGCCCATTACCCTCGCTACGCTGCCTACACTTTCAACCGATGAACGAGGCCTACTCGGTGTCGAGCCTGATCCAAACTTTAGTCAAAACGGTTATTTGTACATTTCATACACTACCGCTGCTAATCATGACAGGCTCTCGCGCTTCACCATGAGCGGCACAAGCATCGACCTTCAATCGGAAGTCGTGTACCTTGAGTCAAATCAGGCAGGCAACATCTATCATCATGGCGGCGAAGTACGTATTGGCAGCGATGGCAAACTTTACTGGGCCATGGGCATGAACACGACGAATAATAACTCGCAGAACTTAACAAATATCCACGGCAAAATGCTCCGCTTGAACCTCGATGGAAGTGTTCCTGCCGACAATCCCTATGTAAATACACCCAATGCAATCCCGTATATATGGGCGCACGGCCTACGCAACCCTTTTAGGTTCAACTTCATGCCAAACGATAAACTTATGGCCGGTGACGTGGGCGGAAGCGCGTTTGAAGAGCTTGACATTGTCGCGCGGGGCGGTAACTACGGTTGGCCAATTACCGAAGGAACTTGCACGAACTGCCCATACGTAAACCCAATTTATACCTATGCACACACGGCCCCTCCTGCAAGCGCAGGGTCTATAACCGCTGTGGCCGCCTACACTGGCAGCACCTTCCCTAGTTCGTACCAGAATAAAGTATTCATCGCCGACTACACACTTGGCTTCATTAAAACACTCGAATTCGACTCACAATACGAGTCATTCATCGGCGAGGAAATGTTTGACGATGAAGCTGGCACCGTTGTGCAGCTCGACCAAGGACCAGATGGTAATCTGTATCAACTTAACATCTTCCCTGGTGAACTCTTCATGATTCAGCCATCTGGTGGTAATGTTGCGCCTACCGCTGTCGCATCGGCCGATCACAC
This sequence comes from uncultured Candidatus Saccharibacteria bacterium, assembly GCA_964536005.1. GTDB lineage: Bacteria > Patescibacteriota > Saccharimonadia > Saccharimonadales > JBPEXE01 > CAZHXE01. The sequence continues at coordinate 822 of CAZHXE010000140.1, read as the reverse complement.
ATCTGGCCTCGCACCGCTTGCAGTCAACTTCTCTTCTGTTGGCTCAAATGATCCTGAGGGTCAGCCAATAACCTATGCTTGGAATTTTGGCGATGGCACCACCTCAACAAGCGCAAACCCGAGCAAGACATACAATACGAATGGTGTATATATCGCCACTCTTACCGTGAGCGATGGCTTAAAATCTCAAACTGATACCTTAAAAATCACCGTTGGCAGTACTACTCCAACCGCCACAATTACTACCCCTGCCATCAACACGCACTACAATGCTGGCGCAACCATTGCGTTCGCAGGCAACGCCTCCGATGCGGAAGATGGCCAGTTGCCTGGCACTGCACTGAGCTGGCGAGTCGATTTTCATCACGCTGACCACATTCACCCATTTGGCTCAACAACTATCGGAAGTTCAGGTTCGTTTACGATTCCAACCGGCGCAGACAACTTAGCAACCACCTGGTATCGAGTTCACCTTACTGCCACCGATTCTAGTGGCCTCACCGATACGCAGTATGTAGATGTGTACCCAAACCTAGTCACCCTGACTTGGCAGTCTAACTATCCTGACGCAACTTTCACCATCGACGGTGTGCCTAAAATTGGCACCTACAGCGAACAGGCCGTTGTTGGCGTAGAACGGGCAATTGGGGCACCCTCGCCACAATATATCCTAAATGGCCAGTACCACTTTAAGAGTTGGTCAAACGCTCAGCCCGCAAACCATACCATTGTTACTCCTAGCGCAGATACAACCTATCAGGTGCAATTCGATAAATATGTTGACCCACCCGCCCCATGGCAGTACAGCGATATTGGTCAACC
>CAZHXE010000139.1:0-2742 GCA_964536005.1 uncultured Candidatus Saccharibacteria bacterium | reverse complement strand
AGTCCATCTGCTCGTCTTTTGTCATGTTTGACATAGTAGCCGACTCCTTATTTTGTTAAGTGAGCCTCATATTCATATTGGCCAGGAGGTAGTTGTTCCCCGAGGCTAAAAAGCAAAAGGGCTACCCGTGAATTCTGGACTTATCAATACAAATAGTATAGCAGATGTGAATTGGAAGTAAGATTTGCTAGTTTAAGATAACCGATTTTGCAAGCGTCTCAATTTCGTCCAAGTACTGGGTGTAGTCAATGTTATCTGGGTTTTTAAAGCTATAATATTTGCCATCAAACGTTGACGCCCGCACAGTGACTGCTTTGTCACCGCTTACGACCACATAAACTACCCGAAGCTCCTTATTGTCACCGCTATAATCTGACAGATACTTCATCGCGTCGTAATCCTGAATCGTAATCTTTTTTTCTTCGATTGTGTTGGCATCATTGCCTAATAAAACAACGTCCGTATACCAATCATCTGCCGAAAGCTCGTCAGTTTTTTCGAACAATGAGACTTCAACACTAAACTGATCACTATTGACGTTGTCCTCGTTCTTTAACAGGACAAGTGCCGACTCAATACACTTAGCATAGTAGCCAAGATTCTGTGGACAAGCCTTTTCATCATCGCTGGTTGATTCTACCTTCCATATCTCTCCTAAATTGAAAGTTGCCTTGCCATTTGCTAAGCGTGCTATATTGGCGTCCTTGGTATCGTCGTTTGAGTTATTATTGTTCGATGACTGGTTCTGCTGAGCGATATTATTAGACTTTTTGCTCGACATGCTCACGTCATTATTTGATACCCGCCAGACTACAAAGCCTCCCACGGCCAGTACAGCCACAAGCGCAATGACGAGCATCAGATCGAGCGCGCCAGTTTGATTGAGTTTTTTCATTTTATTCGTCCGTTACTTAGGCTTAAGTATAATGCAGGGCTTACCCATTTTATAGTAGGATCGTCTAACTAATTCCTGCGTACAACCTTGGCTATTTTACACCGGCAGCACATTCATAGAAGCTAAACATTCAAACCAATCCCAGCTGCCTGCCGAGGAACGTACTTTAGAAGCGAATCAACCGACTCGCCAAGCGTAAATTCTTTAATTGCAGCCCTTCTTTCCTTGGTTGTCGAAAGCCCAAGCGCCACCGCTTCGCCAATCGCTGTAATGAGCGCCTGTGGGTTACGCTCTTCAACGAGTGTTAGTAGCCCGCAGTTTGTCTCAGACAACCCGCCAAGGCTGCTGGCAATCACACGACAGCCGCTGTGCTGTGCTTCGACAGATAGCATGCCAAAGGGTTCGGCGAACACCGACGGCATGAGCAAGATATCGGTTTTGGCGAGCAACTCTGCCATTGCTGGAACGGTCTTGCGAGCGTCCAAGAGCGCAGCAGGCCTATACCCCCGCAACATTTTGGCAATAGCACGTCCTTCATCAACGTGAATACCGGCCATCACAATACTCATTTGCACATTTAGGATCCCCATTTCATACAGATGCATCATCTCGAGCACGGTGTAAATACCCTTTTCGGGATGTAGCCTACCGGCGTACAGCACTCTAACTTTTTTACCGGGCTTTGACCGCCGCACATTTCCATAAATAGGATCGGCAAATGGCATGACTACGTTAATGGCGCTGCTTGGAATTTTTAAGTACAGCGCCCACTGCTGCGCGTTATAAACGCTGGTTGCGATAATCGTTTTGCCCTTAACATCACGCATGCGTTCATGCTGCTCAACCTTGGATGGCACAACACAATGTAGAATAATCGCTGCCTTGTGACGAGTTGGCACGTCATAGGCTTGGTTCACGAATACAACCGCGCCAGTTAAATCGCTAATCTCACGCTTGTCGGCTAGACCAAGGAATGGAATATCAGGAAAATCGCGCCGACTGGTTTTAATAGCCGAGCCGATAATCACAACCTGCGCTTCAATACCGCGACGCAAGAGTTCGCGCACGTGGCCAGCGGTAAACGTTTCCGAACCGCCGGTGCCAGCAAGCATGGCCTCGTTAGAAGGCCAGATGAATGAAATCATATGGGCAGCTATTGCGTTATAATTTTGGCTTAATTTGCTTGGGCTTTTTGGGCTCTCTGCCTCTTTTGTCTTTCGACATACTCGTCTCCCGACTGTTCGTTTAGATACTTGCGCATATGGCAGATTCTGTATCTAGTATGCGCCTTTATGCGCCAATTACCTAATCTCGGCATATAAATGCGCGAGCAATTGCGCAAGATTCTAGGGGACGTATCTACTGGGCTCGAGCCAAGAAAACAAAATCCACCCCTGAGGCAGCGGCGAATTTCATAAATTCTTCGGTGTCTTCAGGTGGCTGGTAGGTTGTGGCGGAGGTTACTGGGCTGCTCTCTTCCCAAATGGCTGGTTTTACAACTTCCATAAGTTCGAAGGTGGCTTCAGGAGTCCACTGCACGCGGTTTACGTTGATCGTCTCTACCACATGTTCAAGCGACGGCACGTAGTCTTCGGCATATAGGCAATAGTGAGCGTTGCCAATGCCAAAAAACCAGATGAAGCTGTCTGGGGTCAGGCACTCATACTTAAGTAAAAGCAAACTTTCCGCCTCAAGGCCAAATTGCATCAGCGCGTCTATGAGCGGTTGATTTGTATCTATGTTCCAGTCGCGCAGTGTCATATGGTCTTTGTCTGCCTCCTATTCTTCCCAAGGGCTCGCAAGCTGCAGGTAATTGCCTTCTGGGTTGAGCCACCAAGCACGTTGAT
>CAZHXE010000138.1:0-2746 GCA_964536005.1 uncultured Candidatus Saccharibacteria bacterium | reverse complement strand
GCAGGTATTTTTTAAAGCCAAAAAGTAATAATTGGTTGCTTTCGTCCTAGTTGGGACTCATCAGCATGGCGCATTTTTTGCATAGCCATGGAGCAACTACAAGTAGACAATAGTCTGGGTGTCGAAATGCACAGGGCACTTCGAGCACACGCTCAACAGATTACACTTCTCGCTTGCCGCAAGAGAGTGCGTATCTGCTTGAGTGTGTTCACCCAAACTACTCTCTGCTTGCAGCTGCTGGTTTCAGTGTTGATGTATGTGAGCGAACGCTTTTACATGGTCACCATGAGTTGGTCGAGTGCAATTTGCGCTTGGGTTGGTGAGAGCATGCCATCAATGACGGCCGTAGCAAGTCCGAACAACATAGCAACGACCGCTTCCTGATCCTCGGGCTTGCTGACCATGCCACCCAAAGAATGGATCTGGCCCTTGTAGAGTTCCGTGTTGCTTGCGAGCTGTGCCAGTCTTGGGCGCGCCATTGCGACATGGAACTCAGGGTTGCTGGTCGCGTACGTGAGCCAGGCTGTGGCTGCTTGCTGCCACATACCTTGAGTGGTGCGTGAGGAGGCTCCATCCGAAACTCCAGCCAGCTCATCGAGCAAGTCGTCGAACTGGTCGGAGGCGAAGCTGAAGGCTACCTCGGCAACGCGAGCGTCGGTGTAACCTTCTCGAATGAGCTGGTCTCGCGTTATTCCGTGCTGAGCGAGTTCGCTCAGTTTCAGCATTCCCTCGCCATATCGTTGGTATATCATCAAAGCGACACGAGCGACTTGATTGTCGAAATCGCTCAAGGGCGAAACGGGCATTGATTTGTTCCCTCTCCTCACGTTTAGCGCCAGTAAATGCATGCTGGTACCTCCCAATATCTTTGGGTGTGCGCTTTAGGACAAGAAAGCACACAAGATGAGGCGATACTCCCCTGTTCCTAGGACTAGCATGGATAGGGAGCATGGTCTCATCTTGTGTGAGGTGAAAATTATAATAGCGTTTATACTATTGTCTAGCTTGTGAACGTTCTGCACTGCAAAATTACGCAAATTACGCACAGAGCTTTTAAATTATATCATAAATATTAAAAATATTCAAATAAAGGTCAAGCTATAACCCGATTGGTAGTAAACAGTTGCTTTCGTCCTATGGATGGGACTCATCAGCATGGCGAAGTCATAAAATAGCCATGGAGCAACTACAAGTAGACAATAGTTTGAATGCTCTCTTCCGTACAAGGAAGCGCGCGTTGATACATACAGTGTACGAGGTTCACACTCTGGGTGCAGCAAGCTGCAGCAGAGAGCGGGTTACCCCGTGCGCTTGGATGTACTCCAAACTACTCTCTGCTTGCAGCTGCTGGTGTTCGTGCCCTGTGGGTTAGCTCACTCCGCGATGCGCGCGATTCTTGCGTGCAGCATTGGGAGCGTCGCTTTGCGTTTCCGCGTTGACCGCTCGACGTAGGCCTCGCAGACGGACAACACCTCGAGCAGACGGACGCGACCCTGGTCTGGGTCGGTGTCCAAGCGAGCGCAGATCTGATTGATCAACTTCTCCGTTTCTGCTGGGATGCCCTTCTGCTGGTTTTTGCCATGACGCAGGAGCTCAACAGCGATCGGGTTGCTGGTGCAGTGTTCGAAGATCGCCATGCAGATAGCACGACGATGTTCAGCCCGATTTGGGTTGAGGGTGCCGATGCTTTGCTTGACGCCCGTATCCCCCTGCATCACTGTGATGGCGTCGATCGCGTCCGAGATGCCTGTGTTGGCATGTTCGAACATGGCGATAATGACTGCTTCGATGCCACCGAAGTAGGTATAGATGGTTTGAGACGTCGTCTTGGCCTCTTTTACGACCTTGCGTACGGTTAGCCCGAGGATGCCGTAGATGAGATAGACTCTTTCTGCGGCGTCGATGATTTGCTTTCGCCTCTTCCTTCGATATGCCTCTTGCCTGTCTTCTTTTGTCATTTGCTTTATATCTCCCCTCCCATCCTTCACAACCAGCGCAATATGTCGGCCAGCCGTTACCCAAACCATTTGGGCGTGCGTCCGGTTAAGGAGTGCACAAGATGAGATCCGGTGATCCAACCCAACTAGAGGAATCTAGCTGAGTCGCCCGGATCTCATCTTGTGCAAGACATCGAGACACAGAATATGTAGTGTCAAACTATTGTCGTACTTGTGAATGATACGTTGCGAAGCTAATCACCTCACAACTATGCTAATTATAGCATAAAATTGCTAAAATGTACAGAGTGGCTTTCGGTGATTCACTAGAGTTACGCGACTAGTTCGACGTCATCCCGAAGCATATGTATAGAATTTCGTAACGTTAGGCGTCGTAGTAGCCTGAACCCACCCTCGCTGAGGCGAGAACGGTGGTTGAGCGTGTCGTTCCGAAATACGACTATGTCATTTTCCTGCCACGCATGGCTGTACATCCACTGTCCATGGATCGGTTCGTCTTCGTCAGGGTAGTGACTGGCTAGAAAGCGAAAAATCTCCTCAGCTAGTTCTGGAGTCAAACTGCCATCGTTAGCGATGATTCGCCTACTAAACGCACTAGGCTGAAAATACACAGCATTACCCGGCAAAATTAATGGGTGAACTGCGGGAGGGGGCTGCACAAAACCGGGCTCGAGTGGCTCATTAAGTTCATAGATGACTTGCAGGTTGTGTAGATTTACGCTGTCCCCAAAGCGTTCAACCAGACCATGGTACATGCTGGGCGTGTAAAAAAATTCCGTATTGCCACC
>CAZHXE010000137.1:0-2769 GCA_964536005.1 uncultured Candidatus Saccharibacteria bacterium | reverse complement strand
ATGTGCGCCTGTCACTCAATTCAGAAACGCGCCTGAACCCATTCGACCTGCCGCAGGTCATTGATGCCGATGACGCCGAAACCGCACTGCGCGCCAACCTCATTACGCTGCATGGATTGCTTCGCCTTATGCTCGGTGGTGCTCAGGCGCAAATGCTTGGCGGTAACACTGCAGCTGTTATCCAGCCAATCACACCGTCGGAAGAAGCCGACCTCGACCAGGCACTCATCGATACGTACGCAAAAGCCGGCATTACAAATGACCCGCTTACGCACAGTTCGCCGCCGCCAACTATGGCAGATTTGTACGACACGCTTCTGCACATGCAGGGCAATGGTCCACAGCTCGCACAGCGACTCCGCAAATATACCAAGGGTTCGTTTGCAGGTATTTTCTCGCAGCAGTCGAATGTTAATATCAATAATCCACTGACGGTGTTTAATATCCGCGACCTTGAAGATGAATTGCGTCCAGTCGCCATGTATATCGTGCTGAACTACATCTGGAATAAAACCAAAGCCGAAAAGCGCCGCCGCATGCTGATCGTCGATGAGGCCTGGCAGCTTATGAAATACGAGGATTCGGCCAACTTCCTGTTTAGTCTTGCGAAGCGCGCCCGAAAGTACCAGCTTGGCCTTTCAACCATTACCCAGGACGTAGAGGACTTTATGGGCTCACGCATGGGTCGCGCCATTGTCGCGAACGCCTCTATGCAGATCCTGCTTAAGCAGTCGTCGTCGGCAGTCGATATTCTTGCCAATGTCTTTAAGCTAACCTCAGAGGAGAAAAAGCGCCTCAGCCAATTCCCAGTAGGGCAGGGTTTGCTCTTTGCTGGCTCCAACCACATCCATGTCCAAATTGTGGCTTCACCGTCAGAAACCAGTCTCATTACGACCAACCCAGACCAAATTAAAGCTCTAGAAAGTTACGAAGCCGCTCAATTTGAAAATAACCAGCCGCAAGGCTAATACAAGCAGGCAAGAGATACTACCATGGCAAACCGAAACAGCGTCTACGACGAAGAAAAAGAGGCTTTATACGACGATCCCGAGCAGTTGGATCGGGAATTTTATCAAGCCGTCAGTGACGTTTCCGTTGAAGAAGAAAAGGCCATGGAGAAGGCAGCTGAAGACGGCGCTGCAGAAGACGCCGCCCAGCAAGAAGTGGGTGGTGTTAAAGATTTTTACGAACACGTTAACAAACTGAGTGACGACGAACGTAAACGCTTTTTCTCCAACTCGGAAGAGCCACGAACTGTTGGGGGTCGCGTCAAAATGGCGCTTACATCAAACGCCAAACGAAAATGGATTTTGGGAGGCATTGGCGCGTCGGCTTTAGGTACAGTCGCATCGCTTTTACTAAATGTACTGCCATTTCAGCTTCCATTTGTTGCAAACCTATTTGACACTGAAATTGGCGGTGTTCGCGATGTTGTACTCCAATCACGCACGGGCCGCTTATATTCACGTATGTTCTTTTTCGATCAAGATGGTAAGTTCGATGGTTATAAGACGCGTGGTATGGTTGCGACGCTCACCGGTAAAAACATCCGCTCTAATCGGTTTATTAATGACCTGAAGGAAAAGGGCTTTGAAATCGACCCTCAAATGGATGCCAACGGACGCTGGACAGGCCGTTTCAACAGTATTCAGGGCGTCGATACAACCGTGGATAGCAGCACTAGCTTTTTACAGGAGTGGCGCCAAATACGAAGCGCCCGTAAAGCCATTAAAGATTTTGTAAACGAAAACTATGATCCTGGTGTTACGGCATGGCGTAGCCGAGCCATACGAGCAGCCTACAGCCGCTACGGACTCAATTATTTTAGAGGGCAATTTATCAAGGATTACGCCGGGCGAAAGCTGAATGGCCTGGCGGAAAAAGTGCGATTTAGCAAGATCAGAAGTCGCGCGAATGATGTTGACGTAAGAGTGTCGCCCGATGATGAAATAGTGAGAGATGATGGCGATCCGGATACACCCGAGGAGCGGACCACGTATGGCGGCAACTTGGGTGAAGAGGCAGCCGCGCGGAAGGCAGAGGTGCTCGATGGCAAGACCGGCTCAATTGTGACTGACCTAGACAGCGCCGACGATATTGCCGCAAAAAGTGCCGGTAGTCTAAGTAGAACAATAAGCATTTTCGGAAAAATTGAGGGCCTGTGCCATATCAAGCGACTTATGGTTGCAGTTGAAACTGGAGCGCGCACGCTGAAACGACTCGACCTCATTGAATTTGCCAAGATGTTTGGTGCAATGGCACACATCGTGAAGCCAGGGGATGTCCCGACCGCACAAGATTATGGCGACTTTATTATTGGCATGGCCAAGATTAACCCAGGAACCGGCAGAGACTTCTTTGGCAGTGGCGCATATGGATATGCCAGCGGTACCAATAACGGTAAGGTAAAGGCCTATCAACAGGCCAGGTACTCCACAGGTGGCGGGGCATTAGGTGCCCTTGGCCAGGCAAATGATGTAGTAAACGCTGGAGTCGACCCTTCGACGTGTGACTTCGTAAACCATCCGGCAGTACAGATTATTTCGATTGTCGGCGGTCTTGTTGCCATGGCGTTCTCGGCAGGCTCATTCACGCTCGCTAATGCCGGAACACAGGTAGGAATCGAGATTGCGATCCAAGCCGCAGAAATGGTATTCGTGCCATTGCTGGTTGAGATGCTTGCCGGCACCATTATTACAGGAGACGAATTTGGCGATGAAATTGCCGCCGCGTGGGTAGCGGGATTGGGCGGCCTATTGGTAGTCGGTG
>CAZHXE010000136.1:0-2780 GCA_964536005.1 uncultured Candidatus Saccharibacteria bacterium | reverse complement strand
ATGCAAGATCGCTTGGTAGCTTGTTCGGGCCTACGCGCCGAAGAAGTATACAACTCAACCCACTCATGCTTTATAATGGTTCGTAACATGCAACCAGACAATCAATATCCAAACCCATATCAAAACCCCTATCAGCAACCGATGCAACCCGTGCAACCGGAACAGCCGCCCGCCCCCAAGCCAAAACCTAAAGGTAAACTTATTGCTATATTCGTGGTTGTACTGCTGCTTATTGGAGGTGCTGCTGTAGCTGGACAACTTCTTAAGCCAAGTTGCTCGGGCGACAGTTGTAAGCAAACCACCGAAGAAGAAAACAACCAAAATGGTATCGAGATTAACGGCAACGTTGTAAGCGGTGGTAACATTTTTGGTTTGCGCTTTTCTAACGAGCCGGATGCGCATGCAGACAACCTGGTGATCGCAAAGTACGTTGACGACCTGAGTGTTAAGCGCGTTCGTTATGACATTTTCCTAGATGAACTCGAGTATTCGCAAATTGATGAAATCATGGGGCAGGTGAACGACGACACATGGGTTATGGCTACTGTACGCATAGCGCGCGATAATCCTCGCTACCCAACTGGCGACAAACAAACCAAATACTTGGAAACACTAAAAAAACTTGCCAATCGCTACAGTAAAGATGTGGATGTTTGGCAGATTGGCACAGACGTGTATAGCGCGCCTGCTAAGAACTGGCGAGGCACTAAGCAGCAATATACGCATATCCTTAACTTATCTTACGATGCGATTAAGTCAGTTCAGCCAAATGTTAAAGTAGCTCCTGCCGGTATTAGGGCACTTGGAGGATATCAGAGCCTGCTTGAATTACCCGAGACAGCCAAAGTTGAAGCATACACGGAATCGCCTGAAATCCTTGACGATGAAGCACTTAAGGAAGTTACACGTTCACCCAACGAATTTCTGGCGTATGTTCTCAAGCACGGCAAATTTGATGACATTGTCGACATCAGTATTTATGACACGCCCGAATCCATCAACAGACATGTACCTAGGCTGCGCGAAAAGCTACAAGAATACGGCCGCACAGCACAGATTTTGGTGGGCGAAACAGGCAGCATAGACCCGGCGATTATAGATACTGAATATGACATTAAGTCGGTTAGCGAACAGCGCGAAATTCAAGCCCAGGAACTGGCACGGCGCTACGTATACCTTGCACACAATAACGTTCTGGCCGGTCTGTGGGATGAAATGTATCAGCCAACCAGCAAGAAAAGCAGCTACGCATTCGTGGTAACCGACGACCGTTTGCGGCTACCGGCATATCACACGCTTAAACTACTGAACGAGACACTCAATGGCTATACGGAAGTTGCTAAACTTGCCGATAACCAGTATCGATTTGCAGTCAACGGTCAGCACTACTTCGTGATTTGGGGCAAAGAAGGCGAAACTGCCGACCTAAGCGCGTATACAACTGCTGTTTCAGCCACTGCTTTCAAAATCGTTACAAAACTTGATGACCGTCTGCAGCCCGTGGTTCCACCCGATGAACGCGTAAGCCTTAAGAGTATTGCCGTGAGCCCCACGCCAATGTTAGTTCAAGTAGATAACTACTACGATCAAGATGATTTTGAGTCATCGGACAACAACACTACGCAGCCTTCAGAAGAATCTACTACTCAACAATAAGTCTGCGAATATGCTCAATAGATTTGCTATTTGTATCTACAAATAGCGCGTTGAACTGCCAAGGTTTATCTTCTGCTAGCACCTGCTTAGTCTTGATTTCATCACGCCATCGTGGAATGGTTTGTTCAAACGCAATGCCAAGCGAAGAATTAAGCGATCCGCACATACCTACATCACTTATGTGTGCCGTACCGTTGGGAAGAATGCTCGCATCGGCAGTGGGAACATGCCAGTGGTCGCCGACTACTATGTGTACTCTGCCATCTAGGTAGTGGCCAAACATTACCTTTTCGCTGGAGTAATCACTATGTATGTTTACTATTTTTATATCAGCATGCCTGACGTCATCCTGCTCCAGAATTTCATCGATAGTCTGTAGTGGATTCTTCATCTCATGGCCACCAGGAAACACTGTGCCGAGAATGCTCACAACCGCGATTTTTTGATCGTTTTTTACAGTCAGCTTCCAACCCACACTTTCATTGGCTGCCATGTTCGCCGGGGCAACAACAGGCATACCTGGATCGTTTATAAGTGGAATAAGCTGTTGACGCTCAAAGCTATGATTACCTCCTGTAAAAAAGTCTATGCCTAGCTCCATGAGCTCGTGCATATGACCCGGCAACATACTTTTGCCATGCGACACGTTTTCGCTTTGAGCAACCACAAAATCTACTGTGTAGGCCTGCCTTAAGTCAGGCAGAATCTCGGCAACCGCTTGCCTGCCCGGCTTTCCCATGATGTCGCCTATATACAGGATCTTCATAACTTAATTATATCCTTTAACACGGTGCTCAGGAGCCACCTCATCCAACAACCATCTTATATCCTTTAATAATTCACAGTACTGATCGAGTTGGTCGTTGTCAGCTTCTTGCCATACATCAGGCCACAACTCTTCGTTTTCGTCATCAATACACACAATATTAACTACGCCGTTCTTCTGCAAATACATGTGGTACCCATACGGATGTCTGCTTACAGAGCCGTCATCTAAAATCTTATATTCCATGCAATTATCCAAATCTTCGTTTGGCTCATCTAAGGCAGCGGCAAATATCCTGTAGCCAAAGTCACACTCTAAAACAACCACTCCAATTTCTACAGCGATGGGCTCACTCCTG
>CAZHXE010000135.1:0-2813 GCA_964536005.1 uncultured Candidatus Saccharibacteria bacterium | reverse complement strand
TATATTGATTCTGAGGGGCTCGGGAGCGCCCTAAGACTTGCATTCAACGCGTGTTTCTCATCAATCTCCAAGGAAGCTTCTGATAGGATTGTTGTCGATGGCTCTGTTAACTACCTGCATGATGCCTCTGATAGTAAGTCTGAGGCCGTCATACAAGGCGATACGACTATTCCGGCAGTCATGGCCGCGAGCATCATCGCCAAGCAGGCAAGAGATAGGTACATGATGGCTATCTCACACCAATTCCCGGCGTATGCTTTTGAGCAGCATGTCGGTTATGGTACGGCTCATCATTACAAAATTATTAAGGAACTTGGCCTTACTTCTATTCACAGGCAAAGCATTAAGTCTCTTAAACCCTATGTATCAGAAAGCTGGCAAAGTAGCTGAAATAAAAGTTGCGCATCATTTAAGACAGTGCGGCTTCAAAATACTAGAGCAGAATTGGCGACGTAGAGATGTCGAAGTTGATATAATCGCTCGCCGAGGCAATGAACTACATTTTATTGAGGTCAAATATAGGCATGCATCGTGGCAAGGCGAGGGATATGAATATATTGGTAGGGCTAAACTTAAGAAAATGCATTTGGGCGTCGTGAGCTATCTGAATACACAGCCTGCTCTGCGCGGATGTGAGCCGTGTTTGATGATCGCTTCTGTGTATGGTCCTCAGTTCGCTGTAAGTATGTTCGAGCTTAGCTCGTAGCTGGCGTCAATCTATTTTGCTGCGTCTGCAAGCCAACGTTTAATTTCCGCCTCTTCGCGCTTGCGCCAGGCAACACGCGCGCCAATATCGGCTAAGCCAATTGAGATGTTACGTTTAAGAACTGGCTGTACCAGCTTTGGTTCAAAAAATTCGCGATACTCATCGGCCTTGTCTTGGGTGTTGACGACATTAGCGCAGATGATAGGAATAAAGTCGAATGATTTGCTTTCTTGCAGTTTGGTTTCGAAGTACTGCCAGTCGTTCCTGAGCAGTTCCCATAGCAAGTCTCGCGTTTCAAAGTTGCGCAAGAAAAACGAGATCCAGCGCGCAAGATCCTGCGCGCGTACAAAGCCGCCTGCTTGCACTGATTTTTCCAAGATGTCCTTTGCAAGCGGAACATCTTTTGTTGACGAGAGCGCGGAGGTAATATCAATTTGCATCTCAGGATCGGATTTGTCGTAGTCTGTCAGTAATCGCATAGCTAGCTCATTATCGCCCTTACGGATTAGCGCAGAAAGCACGATCGCGCGTAATTCAGACGGCAAATTGGCAGGGTCGCCAGCGCTATTTAAAAGTTTCCGCGCTATCGAGAGTGCATCCTCATCCTCGCCGGCCAACATAAAGGCAATAGCAAGACTACGTAGTTGGATTGTGTTTACATCGTCACGCTCATGATCTTCCCAACCGAGCTTAGTGTATTGTTCGTTAGCCAAGTTGATGCGTACGGAAGCGATGGCGTCGCGAGCAGCTTTATCACCTTCGGTTAGCTGAGCGGCGGTATTAAACACTCTTGCCATGATTGTCCAAACCGAGAATCGAGCTTCATGCTGCATACTGCTCACAACATTGAGTGCATCGACGAGACTGGCGTGACCACCCCTAGAAAGCAGAATCATATCGTTAATAATATTTATCCTAGCTTCGGGTGCTATTGAGTTTGATTGTATGACCTGCGCGATTTTAGCCTGATGCGCGGCAGTTGCATAATGCGTGATATAGTGACCGCTCGCATGAGCATTTAGTACAGGATAGGGCAGCAAAGACTCAAACGATTCTTGCGAGGTGTCGAGGACGGCCTTTTGCGATAATCCATCGCCTAGCAATGGTACCGGCCATAGTGATTCGGAGTCATCACCATCCAGCAAAAAGCGCTTTTGGCTAACAATGACTGCTTGTTCGGTCGCCCGTACATTTAGTAGAGGCATGCCTGGCTTTACGAGCCATGGGTCTAGTAATGCCTTAACATCTACTTTGCTGCTTTTTTCTAAGCATCGCCATAGTTCGTCGCGAGAGGCATTGCCGTAGGCATTATCGGCAAAATATGTTTTGAGTCCGTCAACGAACGCCTTTTCACCAAGCATTTCGCGTAACATTTTGAGCAATCGGCCGCCCTTGGCGTATACAATACCTGGGTCAAATAATGTTTCTAGCAGATTAGGGTCGTCAATATCAACAACCACAGGCTGGATATCTTTAAAAATATCGCGCGAGGTAGTGCTGATCACATCCATTGAAGCGTACATTTCCCATTGCTGCCAGTCTGGGTGAAGCGCATCAAGCGCAATATGCTCCATCAAGCTCGCGAAACTCTCGTTTAGCCAAAGGTCATCCCACCACGCCATGGTTACAAGATTGCCAAACCACTGATGGGAAACTTCATGCGCAATAACAAGTGACACATGTTGCTCGCCAGAAACCGATCTGTTTTTGGCGTCGGTTAGCAACGCTACCTCGCGGTATGTGATCATTCCCCAGTTTTCCATGGCGCCTGCATCAAAGTCGGGTAGTGCGATGTGATCACATTTCTCTAACGGGTATGGCGTTTTAAAGTAGTGTTCAAAAAATTCTAGTACCGCTATGCTCTCGCTTAGCGCATATTCAAGGTTATCTAACGGCTGCGCAACTGAAGAGAAACAGCGAACCAATGTGTTATTTTTGGTCGTTCCCTCCTTGGCGTGCAACTCGCCACTCACAAAGCCCAGTAAATAGGTCGACATCTTAGGCGTCGGCTTAAACTGTGTTATTTTGCGGTTACTATCTATCTGTTCGCTTAGTGCAAGTGTATTCGACAAATGAGTATTATTTTTATCACTGGTGAGGGTTAGCT
>CAZHXE010000134.1:0-2821 GCA_964536005.1 uncultured Candidatus Saccharibacteria bacterium | reverse complement strand
CGCCCGCACACGCCCAACTCCGCCGCACCACACACAACCCCGACCTGCTCAAACACCTACACAAAGCAGTTCAATTCATAAAGCGCCAGCCAACCCAAGCCGTATGCCACACACCCACACAGGTGGCACAACCGCGCCAGTTCGCAAGCGGAGGGTAGTAGGCATGGATGTCGTTGCGCCAGCACCTCGTAAGCGCGATAAGTAAGTAAACACCATAGCAAAACGTTGCATTTTTGTGTAATTATTTTCTGTTAGCTATACTGTATAGGTGAATTACGCCAAATATCTATCCAGGTTATGGGCACTGAGCAAACGGCACTGGTTTGTGTTTGCATATATTGCCTTAAGCCTCCTAATACTCGGGCCTGCTCTTAAACCCGGCTACATATTCCTGCTCGACATGCCTTGGCCTACTCGCGTACAGCTGAGTGATTATACCCAGGATGGCATACAGCCTGCTCATCCGCTCTATATGCTCTTAGCGGTACTCAACGCAGTTGTGCCCGCGTGGCTCCTGCAGAAGTTAGTGTTGGTGAGTGTGCTGAGCGCAGCTGGAAGTGGTACGTACATGCTGGCTCGCAAGCTCTACCTCACGGCTGGCCTCAAAATTACACCCTATCAGGCTACGGTGTTGGCGCTTTATGCTGGAGTGCTGGCAATATTGAATCCGTTTGTATCCGAGCGACTGGTAGCAGGGCAGTGGCACGTCTTGGCAGGCTATGCATGCGTGCCGTTCCTTTTGCTTGGATTTTTGCACTGGAAGCTGCAGTGGCAATTTTGGCTGATGTATGCGCTCATGCCGATTATAAGTATTCACTTCTGGCTAATTGTTACACTGCTTGGGCTGCCGTGGCTGTTGTACTGCTACAGAAGTGAGCTGCGCAGCACCATACATGTCATACCTGCCGGGGCAATGCTATTTCTAGTAATTAATTGTTTTTGGATTTTACCTTTACTGAGCGGATCAAACAGACTAGCGAGCAGTCTAGACACCAATGAATTTGAATTCTTTAAAACCATTGGCGACTCTACATTTGGTGTTTTTGGGAATGTCATAGCGCTACACGGTTTTTGGCTGCCAAGCCAAAGCCTTAAAGATGAGCATTCAATATGGTTTGTTTACGGACTAGTCACATTTGTATTGAGCTTGCTGGCCTTCGTGTTTGTATATCGCCACAACAGCAGCCGGACACTACAAAAGCAAATCCGTGCGCTGGCCTGTGTTATAGCGGCTACAACCGTACTAGCAACTGGGTTTGGACATCCTGCCACTAGTGCGTTATTAAACCCCCTGGCAAGCCTCCCTATGGCGGCAATATTGCGCGAGACAGCCAAGTTCATTGGCATACTGGCGTTATTCGTGAGCGTGGGCGCGCCATTGGGGCTGCATAGTGCAATTAAGCACAGTAGCAAGGCAGTAACAACAAGAACCATGCTATTTGCTCCGCTTGTGACGCTCATAATAATGAGCGGTATGCTATTTGGCCACGCAGGGGCACTTACAGCCGTAGACTACCCAAGTGGGTGGTACGAGGCGCGTGAGCGCATGCCACGCGACGCGTCTGCGCTGGTTTTGCCTTGGCAGGGGTATCTGCAGGTCAACTTTGCAAACGGTACCTTCATGGCTAATCCAGCCGAGGTCTTTTTTTGGCAGGATGTTATACAATCGCGCAGCACAGGCAACCCCATGTTAAATGACGGTGACCCACGGATCGTTGCAGCATTAAATACATACCTGGATGGGCCATCAGGCAATCGCTCGGCCAAAAATATGGCAAAACAGCTCATGAAATCTGCCGGAATTTCACCAGACTACATTGTGCTCATTAAGTCAGGCAATTGGCAGCGTTACGAGCAGCTTGCGCATGACGCAGGCGTAGTTTTCCAGGATGACTCAATCATTCTAATCAAGCTAAAATAAATAACCCGGCACATTTTCGCGCCGGGTTATTTATGTCTTCCGCTGAGGTTACTATCTAGCGGTCGTCGTCATCGTCATCGTTGTCATGATGATTGTTATCATTATGATTATTGTCATGATGGCCGTTGTTGTCATCGTGCTGATCGTGGTCGTCATGGCGACCTCTTGGGTCGCGCACTACGATCTTCTCGGCTACCCAGCTACCATTGCCGCAATCTTGGCCGCGGACGTCTACAATGTCGCCCGCCTTCACATTACGGTTATGCTTGTGACCACGGATGACAGTGTCATCGTTAACGCCAATGTTAAAGTTCACACCAGCTCGCTTCACAACTAGCTGTGAAGAGTTGATCGATACAACTTGTGCGCGGGTGATTCGGAAGCGTCCACAACTCGTGCCATATCCGTAGCTAGCGTCATTCACAAGCTCGACTTTTGTAGCATAACGAAAACTGTTGCTATCTACTTTTGCGCGAACTCTAACTTCGTCGCCTACATTAAGATCTTCAAGATTGTTAAGTGGATCTTTAAAGTTTGTCTTGTTATTAACACGAAGTTCAAAAGCAGGATCAGAACTGTCTGTATCCAAAATAAAGGAATTGTCGGTAATCTCAACGACAGTACCGGTAACTTTTAGGTTACTTCTACTAAAGTTGAAGATAGCGTCAGCCTGACCACTCGCTACAGCGAGGCCGCCAACCACTACAACAGCAGCCACGGGCAGCATCAACTTCTTAAACAAACTGGTTTTTATCATAAATGCCCCTACCTTAATAAGTTTTCAATTCAACCTTACTAGTATAGGTGATTTACAACACATATTCAACGTAAAATCTACAGCGCTAATGCTTGAGTAGGTATGCTCCAAACTCAGTCTATACACAGCAATAACTCCACAGA
>CAZHXE010000133.1:0-2897 GCA_964536005.1 uncultured Candidatus Saccharibacteria bacterium | reverse complement strand
GGCTACGGCGCCGGAACTGGCTGCCGGCACCTATGGCGATACGCTCAAAAAAATGGAGCCAGACTACGTGGCGGTGGCCTGGGATAAACCCAAGACCAACCTCAAACGCCGCCGCGAAATTTATCCGGAGTATAAGGCCAATCGCAAACCCGCTCCGCCAGATTTTTATGAACAAATTCCCGTTTTGCACGAGCTGCTTGAGGCATTCAACTGGCCGATTTACGAGATCGACGTCCACGAGGCAGACGACATCATGGCGACGTTTGCCTATCAGGCATCCGAGAAGGATTACGAGACTATCCTCATAACGTCCGACCACGATGTATTACAACTTATTTCCGATGACTGTGTTGTAGCGATTCTAAAAAAGGGCCTGACTAATATCGACTACTTCAACCCGACCCGATTCGACAAGAAATATCAGATGACGCCAGAGCAATTTATAGACTACAAGGCCCTGCGCGGCGACCCATCAGACAATCTGCCTGGGGTTGCCGGCGTGGGCGAGAAAACCGCCATTCAGCTTCTACACGACTACCAAACGCTTAATGGTGTTTACGAAAATGTCGACCTGGTAAAGGGTACACTGCGCGATAAGCTGATTAAAGGCAAAGAGCTTGCCTACATGACTCAAAAGCTCGTGGTGCTGGATAAAAAAGTGCCACTTGAGCTGGACTGGGACCACGCGGACGTGACCAAGACCGACAACTCGGCTATCGCCAAAAAGCTGCAAGAGCTTGAGTTTAGGACGCTCTTTAACCAGCTGCCCGAAGACATGAAACAGTCGGCCGAGCAGGTGAAAAGTGCCAATGCGTTTCACGCAAAGGCCAAAGTACACACCATCCATTCCGACGCTGCACTCGCAAAGCTAAAGCTTAAATCACCGGAGTTGGTTGTAGTAGAAACGTTTGCTGCCGGGGCAGTGAACACCGATTTGGAACTACTCCTTATCAGTCCTGATCCTAATGAGGTTTATGTGATTGAAGCTAAGCAGGTTTCGCCTGGCGCGCTAGTCGAAGTTTTAACGAAAGAATTAGGCAATGCAAAACTGATTGCCTACGACAGCAAATATTCTCTTAAGTCTTTGCTGCAAGCCGGGTTGCCAAAGCTAGAAGTTGACCACGATGTTCGTATGGGTGCATACCTTATTAATTCACTCGTACGTGACCAAAGTTTGGCTGGCCTTGCCAACGACTTGGGTTATGAAGGCGATGCACTCAACGCTATTCCTTCCGATGAAATGCGTGAGCGAGCTGCCGTCATCACCTCGGTAGTTTGGGCACTACGCGATGCACAAATCGCTCAGCTTACCAATATCAAAAAAGTGCATAAGCTTGCGCGTGAGGTCGAATGGCCGCTTATTCCCGTGCTAGCCCGGTCGGAAATTGAGGGCGTGGGACTAGACACCAGTTATTTGGCCAAGATGTCCGAGCGCCTTAAAGATCGCATCACTGACGTTGAACAAACCATTTATGGGCACGCAGACCAAGAGTTTAATATTTCGTCGCCATCGCAGCTGGCCGAGATTTTGTTCGTTAAGCTTGCACTCCCGACTATGGGCGTCAAAAAGGGTAAAACTGGTTACTCCACCGCTGCAAATGAGCTGGAAAAGCTTTCCAAACTACACCCAATTGTCGATTGCATTACCGAGTACCGCGAGCTCACTAAGCTCAAAAACACCTATATAGACCCATTACCATCTATGGTGGATTCTAACTCACGCCTACACTCAACCTTCTCGACCTGGGTGGCGCCCACGGGCCGCCTTAGCTCACATGACCCTAATTTGCAGAACATCCCGACTCGTACAGAGCTTGGTCGCGAGATTCGCCGTGCATTTGTCGCGCGCGATGGCCATCTTTTCATTTCGGCCGATTATTCACAGTTTGAACTCCGCCTGGCTGCTGCACTCGCCAAAGATGACGAGCTAATTGAGTCATTCAATGACGGCCTAGACATTCACACACGCACTGCCGCGCAGGTTTATGGTGTTGCGCTCGAGGACGTCACCAAACAGCAGCGCCGCGACGCCAAGGTTATTAACTTCGGTATTCTCTATGGCATGAGTCCACACGGCCTGAGCGTGGCAACTGGCATGACGCCACAAGAGGCCAAGCAGTTTATTGACCGCTACTTTGAGCTGCGCAAGCCATTACTGGAATACATGGAACACTTGCGCACCCAGGCCAAAGAGCAGGGGTATGTAGAAACGCTGCTTGGTAGACGCCGACCAACGCCTGATGTGCAGTCAAGTAACTATGTGGTGCGCGAAGCGGCATTCCGGGCAGCCATCAATATGCCTATACAAGGCACCGAAGCCGACTTAATGAAGATCGCCATGATTGAGTTGGACAAAAAACTCGATCCAGACTGCAAGCAACTCCTCCAAATTCACGACTCTATTTTGGTTGAGGCGCCTGAAGCCAAGGCTGAAGCTTGCGCCAAACTTATGAAGGATGTCATGGAACATGTCTATAAGTTGCCAGTTAAACTGGATGTTGATGTTTCGATTGGTAAAACCTGGGGAGATTTATAGTCACCCCTTAAGTTTCTTGTGGCGCTTTGTAGTAGCGGTAAGTGTTAAAATAGTGCTATGAAAGAACTGCTTTTAAGAGTATTTATACTTATTCCCTGGATATTCCTGGTTTGGCTGATTGGCGAGGGGATTCAGGGTAATGTATCGGGCCTTCTAGTGGTACTACTGGTTATTTTACTCATCCCCGTGGCGCTCATCCTCAACGTGATAACTATTGTCGCCATGAAAGGCCACGTACTCTTTACTGTGCTCAGACAAGTCCAAAAGAGCAAAGACATTGGCAACCAGAAGCTGGAAAGTACCAATTACTCCGACTTGCCTTGGTGGGATGTACGTAAGTACCGCCGATGATTCGCGCAGC
>CAZHXE010000132.1:1361-2962 GCA_964536005.1 uncultured Candidatus Saccharibacteria bacterium | reverse complement strand
TAAATTAGTTGTGGTACGTGGTGATAACGTTGCCGATTTTAAGAAGCTGCGGGCGCATTTTGGCACCAACAAGCTGCGGCTTGCCACGCCTGAAGAAGTGAAACTCGTTATGCGCGTGGAGATTGGTGCATGCTATCCTTTTGGCCAAGTGGCGGGCGTGCCGATGATCGTTGATGCGACGCTTAGTGAGCGAGAAAAAATTCATTTTAGTCCTGGTACTCACTTTGAACACATTACGATGCGGTTTGCAGATTACGCGCATGTGGCCACGCCAAAACTGATTGATATCGCCATAGCAAAAGAGTAACAAGCGGTGCGGTATTGAACCAATTTTGTATTAGCCTGAACACATCAATTTGTTAAATTACAACACTTTTGTGAATCTTATGCTTGTTATGGTTAGCTAAAAGACCCTACAATAGTGCTAATGTCAAAAACATCAGCAGCTACCAGTTTGACGGCCGTTCGGGCAAAGGAAAAAACGAGAAACAAATTTCTCAAGCTGTTGTCGCACGATATTGCCGTAGACCTGGGCACCGCCAATACGCTGGTTTCGATTGACGGCCACGGCATCGTCATAAATGAACCGAGCGTGGTTGCAACCAACAAAAAGACTAAGCAAGTTATTGCGATTGGGATCGAAGCAAAGGCGATGGTAGGGCGCACGCCCAAGTCGATTGCTGCCATTCAACCGTTGGTAGATGGTGTTGTGAGTGATTTTGAAATTACCGAGCACATGTTGCGGGCATTTGTTATGCGCCTGCACCGCAGGCACAAAGTACTTATGCAAAGGCCGCGTATGATAGTCGGTTTGCCATGTGGTGTGACCGAGGTTGAGCGGCGAGCGGTTGAAGAAGCCGCACGTTCATCGGGGGCCAGGCAGGTTTTTTTGATCGAAGAACCGGTTGCGGCGGCAATTGGCAGTGGTATCGATATTCACGACGAACGCGGCAAGATGATCGTCGATATTGGCGGTGGCACAACCGAAATCGCAGTGCTGGCAAATGGGTCGAGCATTATGTCGAAGAGTATTCGGATTGCCGGTGACGAACTTAACGAGGCAATTATTAATTTTGCACGCGATGAATACAATTTGCAGATCGGCCTCAGAACTGCCGAGGAAGTAAAGATGAAGATCGGTGTGGTGGCGGGTAAGTCGATGTCGCGCTCTATGGTTGTGCGTGGCCGCAATACGGTAACGGGTCTGCCGCAGGAGTTGGAGCTTTCTAGCGAGATGATCAAAAATTCTTTAGTCCGTCAGCTGCGGCCAATCGTAGAAGCTATCAAGGCTGTGTTAGACGAGACGCCACCCGAGCTTATTTCGGATATCATGGAAGAGGGAATGTACATCGCTGGCGGGGGAGCACTCATAGTTGGCATAGACAGAATGTTGCGCACAGAAACTCATATCAACGTAAATATCTCGCAGAACGCATTGTCTGCCGTGGTCGAAGGTGCGGCCATCGCACTGGCAAACCCAATGCGGTATCGATCGAGTTTGCTGCATACAAAGCAGCGGTGAGTGGGGGCTTAAGGAGGAATAATGGACTACCGGCACATGCGCCAGTCTTTAGCCGTATTGTTTGTTTGTGGAGTTGTTT
>CAZHXE010000132.1:0-1351 GCA_964536005.1 uncultured Candidatus Saccharibacteria bacterium | reverse complement strand
GCAATGCTTGGCACAGACATCGCGTATTCACTTCTAGAACCCGTAATCGTGCGCGCAGGGCGACTCACACAGCATCTTTATGCCACACAGGCGCACTATGCTGATGACGACGTTGCTCGGCGCGACATTGCCAACCAGTTTTTGATAGAAGAAAACGATGCGCTAAAGAAGCAACTCCAGCTTCATCAAGATGCATCAGACACAGGCGTACTGGCCGCAGTTATTTTGCGGGAAGTATCAAGCTTTAACAAATCTATCTGGATAGATAAAGGTGAGCAAGCGGGCATTGCCGATAACGACGCTGTCATGGCAAACGGGTATGTCGTTGGCAAAGTGGTCGAGACTCATAAAACTTCGGCTGAAGTGCAACTCATCATCGATCCTGCGTTTAAAACGACCGTTAAAACCAAGAGTGGTGCGCATGGCATCTTAGAAATGCAGAAGGGCTCGCTAATCGTGGATTTACTGCCAGAGCATGGTAAAAGTGGGGCATTGTTTTACACCGACGGGCTTGATTCGACCTTCGAAAACGGTCTGCCTATTGGCGAACTGAGCGCCGAATTTGGAAACGCCAGTGATGTATTTGGTAAGTACTATGCCAGGCTGCCATTTAACCCGCATGACATTGATTTTGTGCATGTATCAGCACGAGCTAAGGAAAAAAACCTATGATGCTCTTTGTCATACTCCTGGCCTTTGTACAGGTGTTTATGATCGATCAGCTGGGGTTTTTAGGTGCCGGGCCGATGCTGTGGTTGTTATATGTTTGCACGCTTGGTACCGATCGTAACTGGTTGAGTGTGGCGGCAGATGCCGCATTGTTTCTAGTCATTACTACCATGTTTCGTGTCGATGATGGCGTCTTAGTGAGCGTCTGCTTACTAGCAGCTATGTTAGTAGCAGCTAGTCTTGGTAGGACTGATCACGTACGTGCGCATAATGGGCCGTCAAAAGTCGCTTATTTCTGGATGCGCAGCTTGGGCGCGGTCTGTGTTTATCTGTTGGCCGTTTCCGTCATTGGACTAGTCGGAAATGGTGGGGCTCTGAATCTAAGCGCGGTTATTGCTACCTTTGTGCTTGGCGTTGGGGTCAATTTTGGGTTGATTATGGCTACAGGCAGCCTGGTACAAAGAATGCAGCGAGCACAGTAAATGAATAACATGGGAAACTGACTTTTTATGGTACGAGTAGGGCGCAAGCAAACACGCAAGGCTGCTCAAACGCCGCAAATGGCGCTGGATTGGATGCAGGTAATGCTGCATGGGCGCTTAGTAGAACAGCGCCAGGATGTCACCGATGTTCAGCTTCGCCGCCGCATTGTTTTTATAACCGCGGGTATGATTATCGCGTC
>CAZHXE010000131.1:0-2996 GCA_964536005.1 uncultured Candidatus Saccharibacteria bacterium | reverse complement strand
GGTAGTGGAGGCGCGCGTTTAACCGTGGCCAATGAACTACAATGAAGCGCCGATCCTGGTGAATCGAATTGCCTGCCAGAATGGGCGTCTCGCCTTCAAAATACTCATCAACGAGCTTCAGGATATCTGCTTCAGCCTGCTCAATGCTTAATGTGCTTTTGGCCGACTCCTCAAACAGTGCACCTAAGTTCTGCTTTGGCCATTCTTCAGCGCCGTCTAGTACTTCGGCCGGTTGGTGTATGATCCCCTCATATCGGGCCATCTCGTTAAAGGCAAAGTCACTTACAATACATGCCACTTCAATTATTTGCTGTGCCTCAGGGTCTAAGCCTGTCATTTCTAGATCCATCCAGAGCAGTCGCTTTGGCTGTGCTTCATTCTCACTCATCGTCATTCTCCTTATGGTGTTCTATTCCAAATTTGCCGAAGTTGTTTGCCAGTTAAGGCGTTCGAGCATTGCCGCCTCGTCAACCTTACTGTACTTTGTCACCAATCCTGTAGTGCGGGTTGGCACGGGCGTAATTTCTAGTGTTAGATCTGGCTTTACGATATTCTCTTGTTCGGCCTGCTGCAGGCAATCGTCTTGAAACGTTTTGCAGCTAGCGGCCAGGTCGATAAGCTTCTGCACGTCTTGCGAGTAAGGCAGCTTTATTGTTACATCGAATAGCGCGCTCCTAGTGACTTCGTCGTTAAACTCTTGGTCAAAAATAAAGTTGCCCATTGAATAAGCAATCAGCTTGCCGTTATATGCTTCGGTGTTTTGAATCCAATGCGGATGGTCGCCAAAAACTGCATCGGCACCATGGTCGATCATCGTTTGGTAGGCCTCACGCCGCAGCTCATCGCCTGCCGGCTGATACTCTGCCCCTGCGTGGGGCATAACAAACGTAACAAAATGGTCAGCGTATGGTTCAATCTGAGCTAACTGTTCTGCGGTGAACCACTTGAATACACCATGGAAGCCACACATAGCAATAGGCAGCTCGGCATCTTTGCTTGTCTCGTCAGTCATGACGATTGTTGCCTTTACAGTTACCACTTCGCACAAATCTTTAAGCACTGCCGGGTCGAAATTACCAAAGTATTGCACCTCGTGCTTTTCCAAATTTTGGCGAGTTTCGAGTAGCCCCTCTTCGCCGCGCACATTGTCGCTATGATTGTTAGCCATACTCATAACATCGAACCATTTAGCAAGTGACGTAAGGTACTCTGGCCGACAGTTAAATTGTATTGCCTCCCACTGCAAATCAAAGGCCACCACCTCGTCGGTCACCGGACACTCCAAATCGGCAATCCAGGCGTGATAGTTCTGACGCTTAAGGGTGTCTAGTCCACTGAAAGGAAAGTCGTAATTGTCGGGCTGGCGCTTCTCGAACAGACGGCCCCAAAATACGTCACCACCAAAAAGAATACGCGACTTCAGCGCCTCTGGGTCTGGTGCTTGAACGTGTGAATCGTTAGCAGACAGGACAGCACTGGGAGCCTCTGCCTTACTGGGCCCAAGTGGCCGGAACATAAACCCAAGCACCAGCGGAGACGCAAGTGCGACAATAACAATAAGGGCTTTACGCATCACCTTTTATAACGGTTTTTTTATCGTCAGAGGTAAAGTCCAGCGAGGCTGAGTTTATACAGTACCATTTACCCGTATCGGAATCTGCCGTGTCTACGTCAAAGACATGCCCCAGATGGCCGCCACATTTTTTGCAAACAACCTCGGTGCGTTGCATGCCATGGGAATTGTCAGGAATAAGGTCGACCGCGTCAGAACCAGCAGCATCACTAAAAGCCGGCCAGCCAGAACCTGAGTCGTATTTCTTCTCAGACGTAAAAAGCACTGTGCCGCACTGACCACACGTATAGGTACCCTTTTCCTTATTATGCAGAAGTACGCCTGTATTAGGCAGCTCGGTCGCCTTGCGCTTCATGACATCTTCCCGGTTGTTACTGTTCATGTATCTATGATACTGCCGTCGGGATGAAATAGGAACACTTGCGCTGAGGTTGGGCAAAACTAAAAATCCGCCTCTCAGGTGATAGGCGGATCTTATTAGCTTAGAACAGGAATTACTTCTTGTTTTCTTTGTCAAGCTTGTCGAGGCCGAGTTGCTTGACGCCAAAATAGACGACTGCTGCTACAACCATAAAGTTAAGTGCAAGCGATACGACACTACCCCACATCAAAGTTGCGTCGCCAATATCAGCAGTGCGAAGCGCCAGGTTGCCTGTGTTGAAGAGCCAACCGATGATAGGATCAATAATGCCGGTTACAAAACCCTCAACCAAGCCAGAGACGGCGCCACCAAGGATAAAGCCGACTGCGAGACCGACTACGCCTTGCTCTTGAATAAATTGTTTAAAACCATTCATACTATGAACTCCATTAATACTTTATGTTGTTAATTATATCTGGCAACGAGCCACAGCCGCAAGCGTATCCGGAATACTACAGACCCATGATTCGTCGGAGCGCTATATCAACGGCTGCGTCCTTAAGGTTCACATCTGCATCTTTTGAGTAACGGTACACCTCTTTTGTTGCCCGTTGCATCGTCAGTTCCAACTCCTTGTTAACGCGCGACTCCGTCCAATGCTGCGAGGAGAGATTTTGTAACCACTCAAAGTACGATACGACAACGCCACCCGCGTTAGCGAGCACGTCTGGTATAACAAGCACGCCTTTTTCGACGAGGCGCTGATAGGCAGCGTCGCTTACCGGGCCGTTTGCCAGTTCAAGCACACATGTAGCTTTAACTCTTTCAACATTCTCATTTGTAACGGCATCATCAAGCGCAGCCAGCACAAGAATATCGACATCGGCGGCAATAATGTCATCTACACCACCCACCGTAACTGCCTGCCCTGCGTAGTCTGATACCGATCTGGCCGAGTACTTCGCCTGCATAACAGCAGCTACATCCAGTTCGTCTTCGCACATAACGGTGCTTTTAGAATCAGATACAGCCACAACCTTAAATTGCTCTTCCTGGGCAGCG
>CAZHXE010000130.1:0-3032 GCA_964536005.1 uncultured Candidatus Saccharibacteria bacterium | reverse complement strand
TAATACCGACTTCGTACTGATTAACAATCCGCACACCCGTAACAAACACCACACCGATCAAAACCAATAGAGTGATCAGCACAAACTCCATAACACCCCTTTTCCTCTTTTTTAACTACTGTAATTTGTATAGTAGCATAACATTTACGCCTGTTTTACCATAAAAAACAAAAAGCCACCTGTTTCGATTGAGGTGACTTTTTGCGCTCCGGTAACAAAACAGCTGCAATAGCATGCATTTTGCGTACACCAGCGCAACTACTGCCTTGGCTTCGATCTGCCGAAGTTGTAATCCGTTTTGAAGGAGTCCAAATGCCCAGGTTTGAGCAAGAGCAACACATTCTCCTTCTGATAGCACCATAAGTGTAATTGGTTTTGTACATACCCAAACGGCCGTCCGGGAGCACAAGGCACTACCTGTTCCATGTGTGTATCGCTTTAAACCGTGGTGAATCACTGCTTAAAGCGACCTGCAAGCTATAGGCGACAACCGCCGAACTTGCAATCGCATAATACAATTTGGTTGTTTATTAGTCAATATCTTGACTTAAAATTATATCATTAAATATATTATGCCACATTTTTTAAATCTATGAGATCTGACCCTCGGGAGAGCGCTTAAAGTATAAGTGTTCGAGCCAAGCCCGGAATGCGCGCGAAACGGGTGTTCGCTGCATTCCGGGCTTGGGTTGAGGCTGGCCCCTACCCTCCGAGGATGGGGAGGCGCTCGAAGTCGTACCGCTTCCGCCCCCGTATGATCACGAGATCGCTTTCGAGACTCGGCCAGCAACTGGGCGGATCGAGCCGGGCGCCTACACAAGTCTTCGGGTTGCCGGGGTTGACTGGTCCGCCCTCGCAGGCAACCAAAGTCGGTGCTACTAACCTGAATGGCTCGCCGAAGTGACGAAGCATCAGTTCTTGCGTCCTGTCAAAGCATTCGTCCATCCCGTCGTCCGAAGTCGTATAGGGGTAATGATCGATCTGCACCCCCAGTGTTCTCCAAGTATCTACACGATACCCAATCGTATCCCACATATGGAAGTGCCAGGCGAAATCAGCATGCTTGCTAGGAGCAAGACGTACCCCGGGATACATCACCAGAAGAGCGAGAAAGCGCTCATAATCGAGCATCCAGTCTGATACCTGATCAAAGCGGATGTGACCAGGCGCATTGCTTATAACGGGTGCGCCGCCGTACATAGCCTGCCATGTGAGAGGTTGGAGATCCACTAGCAGCAAACGCGCTGCAACAACCTCAAGTTCCATTTCTGGCCAGAGTGGCGGCCCTACCTCTGTTTCTAGTGCCGTCATACCACACCCCTTTGTGCGAAGTTCGCCCTTGGCGGTTTCCAAGAGACACCGATACTATACGCCCGCTACTTTAGATGTCAATACTGTGCGACTTGTGAGACGTAGCTGGCATAAAAGCCAATTTGGTTGTTTAATAATATGCATGCCCTACCGTTAGTGTGATGGTGGAGTCGAAGCTTAACGACAAGGGAGATGTGATGTTCCGCTCTATTTGGGCCAACCGCGATGCAATCGAGAACTGGATTGAGAAAACCTATAATCGTCTAGTAACGCCGGTGCTCTTGGGCCTAGTGCTATTCCAATTGGGGCTTTTCATAAGCATAATCGTCATCGAGATGGCTGAAGGCCACCCACCAATCAAGAGCGTCGACAACGCCGTCATTAGGGCTATCGACATCTATGCCTTGGTTCTGTTTGTCGGCAGCACGATATCCGGAATAGTCGTAGGGGACACCCGCGATGCGTGGCAAGACTTTTGGAGCTCGATTTGGATGATGTTCCTGATCAGCGCGGTCGGTGGGCTCGTTGTCGTCACTGTCGCGAATGGTCATGGGATCACCTGGAGCGCGAGGGGCATGACTGTAGCCTACGGCATTTGGTGGGCGTATATGTTCATGGTAAGCGGCACCTACTTTACGATCGTCAAGTGGCGAACGGGTTGGCGGCCGCGGAAGCCTAATTGGCGTGTGTCGCCTCAATGCGAGGGTCCTTGTAGCAGCTGACGTCGTTGCAGCTTGTCGTTAGTTTGGCGGGAGGGGGCTTTGGCTCTCTCCCGCAGATATTTTTATAAAGTTTGTCTATATTTACTGCGCTAAACGTTTGTTATACCCCATTGAGACCAAATACTCAAATGCTTCCCAAACGCTAATGGGTATCTCTTGCTCAATCTGAAAACCTAACTTTGGATATTCACGAATTCTCTGCATATCGCCAACCATAATATTAATGGCCGTGTCCTTGTCAACGATTTTGCTAGAGGTATATTCCTCATAAGACATAGAAGGGGAAGTAACTACGATCTCTGCAGTTTTGTCAGGCCATTGCTTTTTAAAAGTGGCAAAAGTTCTCCGTTCCATGTACGGCTTTTGTACTAATATGAATGAATTAATGTGCATATCCATTGAACTAAGGAGGTCATGCACAAACAGTATGTTCTCGCCAGTATTGCGAGACTTCGTTTCAGTAATAATCTTGTCAGCGGGTATTCAGCATCTAAGAAGTATATCCTTATACACTTCTGCTTCTGGATAATCAAAAATATTTTGTGATAAATTCCCCGCGCCGCCTGAAAGAATTATAAGAGGAGCCCAGCCTTCTTTGTAGGTCTTTGCGGCCCAGTCAGCCACTTGAGTGTCATGACTACATAATACAAATATTGCATCAGCTTTCTTTAAAGGCATGTGCATTTGCATATACTCCCAAATTTTCTTAGCGTTTTTATCTATATCCATAAAATTCATTGTAACAGTACCGGGGCGGAGCTTCTTGCATATTCTTGTCCAAAAAATACGACGAGCGTTTTCATATTTAGTCGAAAAGACCAGTGTGCAGTTTGAAGATTTATGAGTCCACGCGATGTAGTGCCACATTAAAAAAGCTAGCCCTGAGAGGTGGCGTTCTTAATGTGGTGCGCGAAAGAGGACTAGCGGACTACGTCCTTTTCCGCTCAGTCACAGAAGAAAACTAAGAGGTAGCTTTCTTCTGTTCCTTCGCTACACGAC
>CAZHXE010000129.1:0-3053 GCA_964536005.1 uncultured Candidatus Saccharibacteria bacterium | reverse complement strand
GTGGTAAGGGTAGCAGCAACTCTGGCGGCGACGATGACAGTAAAACTGAAGACGACAACCACGATGATAGCAGTAGCGGCTCAGGCGGACGAGGGAGCGACGATACCGATCAAGCCGAGGATGCGCAGGATGACTCAGACCACAACGCAGCCCGCGACCAGTGCCGAGCTGCGCTAGATCTGCGCAAGGATGCCGGCGAAGACATCTCGAGCGATCAGTATAAAGCTTGTGATTCGTAACAAAACGCAAACGAACAACGGTTGTAAGGCACCTTGTTAACACATCTGTTCTTATCTGCAATGATCAGCTATAATGACATGTTATGACAAATACTGACAAAGCAATCGAAGTAAAGGGGCTTTCCAAGTCGTATGGCGACTTAAAAGTCCTAAAAGACGTCAACTTTTCGCTCGGTAGGGGTGAAATTTTGGCGCTGCTTGGCCCTAACGGTGCCGGCAAAACTACTACTATTAAAATTTTGAGCACCTTGCTCGCACCCGATGCCGGAAAGGCAACTGTTGATGGCAACGATGTTGTGCAGCAGGATGCCAATGTACGCGCAAGCATTGGCCTAACTGGCCAGTTTGCTGCAGTTGACGAGTATCTAACTGGTCGCGAAAATATCGAGATGATCGGTAAGCTCTACCATATGGACAGGTCAAAAGTGGCACCCAGGGCTCAAGAGCTACTCAAAAAGTTTGACCTCGTTGATGCAGCTGATCGCGCGGCACGAACCTACTCAGGTGGTATGAAGCGACGGCTGGACCTTGCCATGAGCTTGGTGGCGAGTCCGCCCATTCTATTTCTTGACGAACCAACCACTGGGCTTGACCCACGGTCTCGTCTCACCTTATGGGAGATGGTTAAGGAGCTGGCGCATGACGGTGTCTCTATTCTGCTCACGACACAGTACATGGAAGAAGCCGAGTACTTGGCAAACAACGTGATCGTGATTGATCATGGAACGGTGATTGCCGAAGGTACTGTGAACGAGCTTAAGGCAAAGGCCGGTGCGCAGCGGCTAGAAATTGGCCTAAAGCACGACGGCGATATCGCAAAGGCGCAAACAATCCTAAAGGGAAGCAGCGTGAATGAGACAACACAGACGCTGACACTGCCAGCGAAGCAGGGCGTCAAGAGCCTGAGCGAGGTGCTGGCAAAACTCGAAGCAGCCAATATCGCTGTTGATACTGCCGGTGTACGGCGTCCTACACTTGATGATGTATTTTTGGCGCTCACCGGTCATGCTGCTGAAGAAGAACAGGCCGAGGCACAAAAGTCTGCCCAGAAAGGAAAGAAGTAATGGATATTCAATACGCAATCGCAGACACCTATGTGTTAGCAAGGCGCAGTATTCTGCACATCGTTCGTAGTTTCGACCAAGTGATGTCCCTCATAATGTTCCCAATTATGTTTATGCTCCTTAACCGTTACGTATTTGGCGGTGCCATAGACACAGGCGGTATCCCTTACGTGAACTTTCTCTTCCCTGGTATTTTGGTACAAACTCTCGC
Organism: uncultured Candidatus Saccharibacteria bacterium; assembly: GCA_964536005.1. Classification (GTDB taxonomy): domain Bacteria; phylum Patescibacteriota; class Saccharimonadia; order Saccharimonadales; family JBPEXE01; genus CAZHXE01. The sequence continues at coordinate 1,539 of CAZHXE010000129.1, read as the reverse complement.
CTTTGGCGCGAACTACACAACCATTAACTTGGCAGTAGACATGAAAGAAGGCATCATTGACCGATTCCGCTCGCTGCCCATGAGTAATGCAGCAGTTGTAAGTGGTCATATCATCAGTGACCTATTTAGGAATGTCATTTCCGGTTTGATTATTGTCGTAGTCGGCTTTTTGATTGGCTTCCGTAACAGTGCGAGCTTCCAAGAGTGGGCTATGGTGTTTGCCTTAGCAGTCGTATTTACCTTGGCAATTTCATGCCTATCCGCAATCCTTGGTCTGCTAGTAAAAACACTCGAAGCTGCTCAGTGGATGGGCTTTGTGATCATCTTCCCTCTTACATTCGTATCAAGCGCTTTTGTGCCAACCCGAACAATGCCGAGCGCGTTGCGCGCATTTGCCGACAATCAACCACTCACGCACGTGATCGATTCTATGCGTCATTGGTTGATCGGCGTGCCGGTACAGGATAATTCACCAGCTTTGGCATTTGCGTGGTGTATTGCCATAATCGTGGTCAGTATACCGGTAACAGCTTGGCTGTTCCGTCGCCGCTCATTGCGTTAAGTCAGCCGGGTTTTCTCGGTAGGGTATAATAAAAGGTATGATTAAGGAGTATTGTTTGTAATGAAAGCATTAATAATTGCTCTTGTAGCTGTGATAGTGATAGGCGCGGGAGCGTCGGCCTACCTGGTGCTTGGCAGTGACGATAAAGACAACGCCAAGACCAACACCAACTCAACCACATCGGATCAGGCGACCAACTCAACCAACTCAAATGAAGAGACAGAAGAAACTGCCTCGGTTAACTCAATTAGCGCAAATGACCTCTTGCAAGATGGTAAAGACGTTGAGTGCACCTTCTCGTTTGAAGACGGTGACGACGCAGGCACCGGAACGGGCTATTTCGCAGGCGGCACACGTATGCGCATGGACTTTACCAGTACCACTGCGGGCGAAACTTACGACGGTGGCATGATCATTTCGTCTTCAAAGCAAATTGTTTGGGACAATAAAAAGAAACAAGGCTTTGCGATGGATCTTGCCGACGACACAGACGCCACCGACGATGCAACCGCACAAGGCTTTGATACCTCAAAAAAGTTTGAGTACGACTGTAAATCTTGGACAGTAGACGAGACCAAATTTACAGCGCCGGCAGGCATCGCCATTACGGATTTGAACCTTACAAATATTCCAGGAATGCCATAGGCAGTTTACTGCAAGGGATACAAAAGCTCGATCCGCCTGTATGGGGGTCGAGCTTTTTAGTTAAAGTTCAGATCGGATCAATAACTAGCGTACAATATACCCATACATGCTTATGCTACAGACCTTTCTGATACAATTCGGACATAAAGGCGAAACTAATTCGGACGTGGTCGAATCGGGTCGTCACATTGCCGAGTTAAGCCCGTGGTTTGCCGCTCTTGGAGTGGTTTTGGCTATTTTTGTGATCCCATTTTTGCTGAGAAAAAGTCGTCCAAAAAGCACACTTTGGTTGTTCGCTTTACTCGCTGGGTTGCTTGTTACTGGTATGCTTT
>CAZHXE010000128.1:0-3073 GCA_964536005.1 uncultured Candidatus Saccharibacteria bacterium | reverse complement strand
CAACCGGCTCGATACCGATGACCGCACCATCGAGAAACAACCCAAAGCCGCAGTATTAGTGCTACCAACACGGGTTAACAAGGCTGGTACCGCCGAGTTCTTAGTACAAAAGCGTCTCAAGCAGCCATTTTTTGGCTTTTACGTCTGCCTGACCGGCAAAATACGCTGGGGCGAGACTATCGAAGGAACGGCCCACCGCGAACTGGAAGAAGAAACCGGCCTTAAAGCCGGCCAGATGCGACTCATGACCATCTACCATAAGCAAGACTACACTACAGGGTCAAAGAAGCTACTGGAGGATAAAATCTTTTACTGCTACAACGCTGACGATATATCTGGAGAATTAAAAAAGACGTTTGAGGGCGGTGAAAACCACTGGCTCACCCTAGAGGCGATGACCAAACTCGAAAAAAGTATGCTCCACCCCGAAGAGCTAACCAGCTGGCTAGAAGCGAAAGGCCTGACCTTTAATGAGTTCGAATTTTACTACGACGAAACGGACTACTAAGCAGTACGCTGATACCAGTCTTTGGTATACATAACACGTGAGCCGGCGGTTTCGTAGTCAAGCACCTCTCCCTCGCCAAACCAAATTGCAATTTCACGATTTGCGTTATCAGGACTATCAGAACAATGGATGATATTGCGAATTGACCAACCGCCGCTGTCGCTTAGCTCATAGGAATCAAGTGTGTAATCGAACCCTATGGTACCTGGCTGCGCATCACGTGGGCTGGTAGAGCCACGCATCTTGCGTGTTAGCTCAATAACGTGTGCACCTTCGAGCACTATCGCAACCACAGGACCTGCCGTGAGACTCTCCATCAATGTGTCACGGATTTTGACAGCCATTTCTTTAGGAGTAAGATCAAGCTTTATTCCCTGCTTTTCGTAGTTCGCAAGTGTCTTGGAGCCAGTATCCTGGTACCACTCTTCGTCGTCAGCATAATGCTGCTCTGCTTGTGACTGTGTTGCCCATACCATTTTGAGACCAACAATTTTCATGTTCTTACGTTCAAACCGCTGCAGGATCTCGCCAATGATATGGCGCGCCACTGCATCTGGCTTCAAGAGTACAAGAGTTCGTTCAGACTTTATTTGTTGAAGTTTTTCTTCATTTGGTTGCATGCAAACATCTACTCCTATTGATTTAGCCATATTATAAACAGAATGAGAGCAAGCGCCAGTCGGTAATAGCCAAAAATAGCCAATCCTTTGTGGCTGAGGTATATGAGCAGAAAGCGTAGGACCGCAAAACCGATGACACAAGCCAAGACGACACCTACTAGCGTGTGAAGCCAATTTTCAGCCAACGCAGCTTGCGATTCGCTGTCCATAACTACACTTGCGGCAGCACCAGCTATGACTGGAATTGCTGCCAAGAATGAGTATTCTGCTGCCAAGCGCGTAGGAATTCCCCTGCTGCGGGCAGCGAGCATCGTAATGCCTGATCGCGATGTGCCAGGAATCAGTGCGAGCGCTTGAGCCAACCCAATAATAGCCGCGTCAGGCGCTTCGATATCTTCGAGCTTTTTAAAATGAGCCTTTGAGGTAAATATCCGCTCGCTTAAAATCATGATCACCCCAACAAATGCGAGCATAAAAATAACGACGCCAATACTGCGAGCGTCATCCACAATCAGATCATTGAGGAAATAGCCGGCCAGCACAGCTGGAACTGAGGTTATAACAATGTTTTTGGCGAGCTTTTGGTTGCGTGGCAACTCTCTGACAATATCGATCAACTTATGCCGAAAGTACATCACTAACGCGAGTAACGTGCCAAAATGCAGCGCGACATCGAGCGCCAAGCTGCCTTCAAGCCCAAATACATCTTGGGCAATAAACAGATGGCCGGAACTTGAAACCGGAATAAATTCGGTCAGCGCCTGAATGATAGCAAGGATAATTACACTCAACATATATTCTAAAACCAGTATAGCCTATTCGCGGGAACTTAGCAGCGCCCCAAGTAAGTTCACTAAGTACATGTATAATGAGGGCATACGTAAGGATAAGGGGCATCGTGAGCGAAAAAGCCACCATTACTGATTTGATCGTCGACTTTCTGGAATACATGGAAATTGAGCAAAACCGCTCCCAGAACACGATCGCAAACTACGACCACTACCTTCAGCGGCTCGTTGAGTTTGCTGGCGATGTTTACATAGCCGAGATCGATGCCGAGCTGATTCGCAAATGGCGCTTGTGGCTCAACCGCTATGAAAACGACAATGGTACGCTTATTTCTAAAACGACCCAGAATTATCACTTGATTGCGCTACGCAGCCTCCTGAAGTACTGTGCTAAACGTGGCATCGCCACTGCACTCAGCTCTGACAAGATTGAGCTGGCTCGAACCAAACGCAAACAGGTCACTTTCCTAAGCCACGAGGAAGTTGAGCGACTACTCGCCCAGCCTGACACCGACACGGTGATTGGACTACGTGATAAGGCCATCCTCGAGCTATTGTTTTCCGGTGGTTTGCGTGTCTCGGAACTCGCAAATCTTAACCGTGACCACATTAACTTGAAGCGTATGGAATTCATGGTACGTGGTAAGGGCCAAAAAGACCGCCCAATCTTCATTAGCAAGCAGGCCAGCGAAGCAATTGCCGAATATCTCCGCAGACGTACTGACAACATGCAACCACTCTTTATTCGCTACTCGGGCACGCAAGACGAAACCAATGACGGTGAGTATAAGCGGCTAACGCCGCGCAGTATCCAGCGGCTCATCCATCAGTACGCAAAGCTTGCGGGTATCACCAAAAAGGTCACGCCACACACTATGCGGCACTCTTTCGCCACAGACTTACTCATGAACGGTGCGGACTTGCGCAGCGTGCAGTCGATGCTCGGCCACAGCAATATCTCGACTACCCAAATCTATACTCATGTCACCAACCCGCAGCTCAAGAAGATTCACGAACAGTTTCACCGCAAGCCAGAATAGTAAGAGTAGCGCCTTTTAATAACCAGATAGCCCTAAGTACCAGTCCTTGAGCATTTCTCCCCACAAAAACGCGGCAATAAAACCTGCAATAAGAAACGGTCCAAACGGCACCTTTGA
>CAZHXE010000127.1:0-3125 GCA_964536005.1 uncultured Candidatus Saccharibacteria bacterium | reverse complement strand
CCAAATTTTCTAATTCATGTGCACATGCCAGTAAATCGTGGTCGTGTCGAGCAGGCGCCATAATCTGCATGCCAATCGGCATGTTGTCGTTATTGCGGCCAATCGGCAAACTCAACGCCGGAATTCCCACCAAACTTGGCGCTACTGTCATAACGTCTTCAAGATACATTTTGAGTGGGTCGCTTGTATGTGAGCCAACTGTAAATGCAACTGATGGCGAAACTGGCCCAACCAAGAAGTCATAATCTGCAAATGTTTCGTTAAACTCCCGAATAAGCAAGGTGCGGACCGTCTGCGCTTTTTTGTAATACGCATCGTAATAACCGCTGGAAAGCACGTACGTTCCTAAGATAATTCGACGCTTGTTCTCGCTATTAAAGCCATTTGAGCGACTCTTTGAATATACCTCGTCGAGAGTGGTGGCCGACTCATCGCTGAGCCCATAGCGTATTCCATCATAACGAGATAAGTTTGAGCTGATTTCGGCAGGAATTACAATATAGTAAACTGCTAGTGCGCGTGAAATGTTCTTGATTGAAACGGTTTTAACATCTGCGCCAGCTTTCTTGGCACATTCCAGAGTTTGATTGATGGCTTGCTTAACGTCTTCGTCGACACCCTCACCCATCTGCTCTTCGATCACGCCAATCTTTTTGCCTGCAAGCGCAAAGGAGTCAAAGTCCATATATGGTGCTTCGTTGCGCTCAATAGTAGTGCTGTCGAGCGGATCGCGACCCGACATGACATCGAGTACGTATGCGGCGTCAGCTGTATGCAACGCAAGCGGGCCAACTGTATCTGTAGAGCTAGCCATAGCAATAACACCGTACCGAGACACTAAACCATACGTCGGCTTTAGGCCAACAGCACCAGTATAGCTTGCCGGTAAGCGGATTGAGCCGCCGGTATCGGTGCCGATAGCGAATGGCGTCAAGCCGAGCACGACAGAGGCTGCAGAGCCGCCGGACGAACCGCCCGAGACTCGGGTTTTGTCGTGCGGATTAAGGGTCGCGCCAATGTTACTATTCTCAGTTGAGCTACCATGGCCAAAAGCATCTAGGTTTGCCTTACCAACGACAATCGCGCCTTCTTCGAGCAATTTATTGATTGCGCTTGATGTGTATGGAGCTACGAAATTACCGAGTATATCGCTTGCTGCAGTTGTCTTCAGACCTTCTACAAGGATGTTGTCTTTCACAATAAATGGCACGCCAGCCAACCGACCCGACTTTTTGCCACTTGCAATTGCCTCATCAAGTGCCTCAGCTTGCGCTAGGGCATTCGGGTTGTCGCTTATCAGCACATTGTAAGACGCATGCTCTTTAATTGCCTCTAACGCACGCTGCACGTTACTCGCTGCCGTTACTTTACCTGTATTAACGGCTTCGGCAATGTCAGGGATAGCAGGCCAAACAACAGGGCTCATTTATAGCACCTTCTTTACTTCAATATAGGAATCTTTAACATGTGGGACATTTTTAAGCAGGCCGGCTTGATCTACGCCATAATCAACCTCGATATCTTCACGGGTTACGTTCTCGAGACCAGTCACCTGCGAGGTAGGTTCAACCCCTGTCGTGTCAACCTCATTGAGCTGTTCAATGTAGCCCAAAATCGACGCAATCTCGGATTGGTAGTGTGTGAGCTCGTCATCGCTTAAGGCCAGCTTGGCAAGACGAGCCAACTTCTTGACTTCATCTAGACTAATTTGTGTCATATCTACACACAAGTATAACAAAAATTTAGGCAGCGAGAAGGGGATTTATATCTGTTTATGCATACTTTTTGACTGGTTGTCCAACCAAAATGCTTACGTCTGCTATTGGGTTTTGGCGAGTTTGGCTTCTATCTCTTCTATTAAATCTCTGAGCTCAGCCGCCTCCTCGAAGCGTAATTCTTTAGAAGCCAGGTCCATTTGGGCGCGTAAGTCTTTAATAAGCCTGCCATACTCTTCTTTAGGAATTTTCTTGAGATTAACCTTTGGGTCGGGCACTTCTTCTTTGTTACGAAGACGCTCCTCCATTTTGCGCGAGGTTGATTCTGGCGTTATGCCATGCGCTTTGTTGTAATCCGCTTGAATCTTACGACGCCGCTCGGTCTCTTCGATCGTCTTTTGCATCGATTTCGTGATATTGTCGGCATACATAATGACGCGGCCCTCCACGTGCCGTGCCGCACGTCCTACAGTCTGAATCAGCGCCTGTTCGCTGCGCAAGAAGCCTTCTTTGTCAGCATCCAGAATGGTCACTAAGCTTACCTCGGGAAGGTCAAGCCCTTCTCGCAACAAGTTGATACCGACCAGCACATCGTAGACGCCCAAGCGTAAGTCACGCAGAATATCTGTGCGATCAAGCGTATCGACATCAGAGTGCAAGTAGGTTACCTTGATCGCCAGTTCTTCCAGAAATATGGTTAGATCTTCGGCCATGCGCTTGGTGAGGGTAGTTACGAGAACGCGATGCCCCTTGTCTATTGTCGCCCGAATCTCCGCAAGAAGGTCATCAATCTGACCTTCGGTTTTGCGTACTTCAATTTTGGGATCAAGCAAGCCAGTTGGACGAATCACCTGTTGAACAGGCTCGGGCGAATGGCTCAGCTCATAGTCGCTGGGCGTTGCAGACACGTATACCACTTGGTTTACATGGCGCTCGAACTCGGTAAATGTGAGCGGACGGTTGTCGAGAGCACTAGGCAAACGAAAGCCATGCTCCACCAATACTTCCTTGCGCGCACGGTCGCCATTGTACATGCCCCGAATTTGTGGGAGCGTCATGTGCGACTCATCTATCAGCAGTAGGTAGTCATCCGGAAAATAGTCGAGCAGTGTCGCCGGCTGCTCACCCGCCTCGCGGTCTGTTAGGTAGCGCGAATAGTTTTCAATCCCTTTTACAAAACCAGTTTCTTGCAGCATTTCGATGTCAAATCGTGTGCGCTGCTCGAGCCTCTGCGCTTCTAGTAACTGGTTATTTTTGCGAAAGAGCGCCAGTCGCTTCTCGAGTTCTTGCTCGATGTTGCCTATGGCTTCCTTCACTTTTTCTTCTGGTGTCACGTAGTGCGAACTTGGGTAAATGGTCACTTTGTTGTCATACGCCAGCACCTCGCCAGTCAATGGGTCGATCTTGGTG
>CAZHXE010000126.1:0-3129 GCA_964536005.1 uncultured Candidatus Saccharibacteria bacterium | reverse complement strand
GCTTATGAGCTACCTTAAGGGTAACCGAGTACAGCTGACCAAGCAGATTGATAAAGAAATGAAGCTGGCCGCTCAGGCGAAAGAGTTTGAGAAGGCAGCGCGGCTGCGTAATCAGTTGACAGCGATGCGTCAACTGCAGACACAAATTATTTTTAGTGACCGCGAGTTCATGGACTTGTCCAAAGATCAGGCCATGAACGGCTTGGTCGACTTGCTTGATCTGCGCGGTGCGCCGCATCGGATTGAAGGTTATGATATTTCGCACATGTCTGGGACGGATACGGTTGCGAGCATGGTGGTGTTCGCCAATGGCATTCCCGACAAAAAAGAATACCGCAAGTTCAAATCGCGTATTCCTGGCAACGATGACTTTACGCACATGCACGAAGTGATATCGCGGCGTTTTTCTGGCAGAAACATCGAACGCTGGCCCAAGCCCGACTTGTTGCTCATCGACGGTGGCAAAGGTCAACTTGGCTCGGCCAAGCGCGCACTAAAAGAGCTAGGCGTGAACATTCCAGCCATTGGCCTGGCAAAAAAGCAAGAAATCATTATTCGTGCCTATGAAACTGACAAGGGTTATGACTTTGAAGAAGTCTGGTTGCCAAAGACTTCGCATATTGTGAAACTGCTCCAGCGTATTCGCGATGAATCGCACCGTTTTGCAGTTAGTTATCATTCCACGCTCAAGACCAAACGGCAGACTGCTTCAATGCTGGATGAGATTCCCGGCATTGGGCCTATAACGCGCAAGAAGTTACTGCGCGCATTTGGTAGTTTACGTGCAGCTTCCACAGCATCCGAGGCCGAACTTATTGCGGCTGTCGGTAGCAGCAAAGCCAAAATACTGCTACCCTATATACAGACTACGCCAAAAGCCTGAGGGCGGGCATCTCCAAACAGGCGTGCGTTTTTATAAAATAGGAACAGTTATTTTACGTGATTCAAGCCAAAAACTACATCGATCGCCGGCGCAGGCTGGCAGCAGCATGCGACACAGATGCGATCATCGTGACGGGTTCGGACTTAATACAAAAAAGTAGCGACGAAACTTATGAATTTGTACAAGACGGGCACTTTTATTACTTGACCGGAATCGATGAGCAGGGTTGGATACTGGTTATTGACCGTGTACAGGGGCTTGAATACCTCATTTCTACCGATGAAAGCAGTTATCACAGTGATGTATGGGATGTACGTTATTCGCATGCTGATGTAACGCGTATTTCTGGAATCAAAGAGATAGTGCTTGCTAGAGATGGTTGGGGCAGAATTGGCCGGGAGATGAAAAACTACCCGAGTATAGGCACCCTGGTTCCGCAGGAAGAATATTCCGATGACTTTGGCATGTATATTAACCCTGCTAAGGTGAAGCTCATTCGTGACTTGCGCGCGCTTCATTCTGAGGCGAATCTAATGGATATTGGCTTGCATCTTCGCCGACTTCGTTCGGTTAAAGAGCCTGCCGAGCTGAAACTTATCCGTGAGTCTGTTGATCTAACCGCAGGCGCGTTTAAGGTTATAACTGATACGCTCGCGCATTATGAATATGAATCTGACATACACGCCGATTTAGCGCATTTTGCCATAATCAACCAATCTAAGCTTGGATATGAACCTGTCGTTGCGTCGGGCTCTAATACATCTAAGCTACACTACAAGGTCAATAACAAACCGCTTGAAACCGGCCATGTTTTGATGATTGATGCGGGAATATCTAAACATCATTACACCGCAGATATCACTCGCACATACCAGATTGGTAAGGTGTCTAAACGCTACCAGGAGATATGGCGAGTGGTGCACGAATCGCAGGCCGTCTTTATGGAGCACATCAAACCAGGCATGACGATGATCGATATTGAGGCATTTGCAGAAAAAATCCTGGGACAGGTTCTGATCGACCTAAAAATTACCAACAACAAACTACGTAAAACCGTTCGTACGTACTACCCGCATGCCTTTGGGCATCATCTTGGTATTGATGTACATGATAGTTGCACGTACGACGAGCCGTTGCAGCCGGGCGCTGTTATTACTGTCGAGCCAGGTATTTATATTCCCGAAGAGGGCATAGGCGTGCGCGTTGAAGATAACATTGTCATCACAGAGACTGGCATTGAGGTCTTAAGCGCCAATATACCGCATGCACCATCGGCTCAGGGGGAACGCTAAGGTGCAGCAGTCTGAACGTCCATCATCGCCCTTGCGGCGCCAGCTGGTTTTGCGAGTAACCCTGCGTTGGGGCGCTAACTCATTTGCATTGTGGCTAGCCAGCACCTTGCTGAGTGGCGTTGATCATGGTAATTCACTCGGTGCGATCATTGCTGGCGGCTTGGTCCTTTCACTTGTGAACGCGATCGTAAAACCAATTGTAATGATTTTGGCGCTACCGGCTATCTTGCTCACCATTGGTTTGTTTACTCTGATTGTGAACGGACTCATGGTGTGGATTGTTTCAGTAGTAGTGGATGAATTTACAATTGATTCGCTGTGGTGGGCGGTGCTTGCAGGATTGATGGTTTCACTGGTAAACTATGGACTGACAACGTATCTTGAGGAGAGGATTAAGTTTTAATGGACGGACTGTTTGTTTATCTGACGATCGCAATGGCGGCTTTACTGTGTATTCTGATTTTAGTGCAGTCACGCGGAGCAAGTTTGGGAGCTGGATTTGGTGGGTCGAGCGAAATTCATACTACACGGCGCGGTGTCGATAAAACTTTGCACCAAACAACTATTTTGGTAGCAATTGTATTTGTTGGCTCAATTGTCGCTGGAATTATTTTTAGTTCATAAATCGCGTCTAGTTTGGTCACATAATCATTGCGTGACCAGTATTAATACATCGGGTTTAATCAATAAAATATGATTGATCGGTACACAAGGTTACGCGTACGACGGCACGTAAGAAACCGCAAGAGGTCCATCGAAAAAGTGGGCGTGCGGGCTGGCGATGAATTCGAGTCGCGAGTGCTTGATAGGTGGCGCAACCTAAAAAATGTTCGTCGTTTTGTAGCTGGTTGGCTGACGCTTGTGACTTTGCTCGTGTTTGGCGTCTTTTTGCAGTTTCGTCAACTTGGCGCGCTGTATTTGACACAGGTGCCCGTAAGTGGCGGCACGTTCCGC
>CAZHXE010000125.1:0-3133 GCA_964536005.1 uncultured Candidatus Saccharibacteria bacterium | reverse complement strand
TCCGCGCGAGGGCATCTCCGCCAAGCTCGTCGCCACGATGCTCGAGCAAGCCGGCGCGGACCACGTCATCACGCTTTCGCTCCACTCAGACCAAATCCAGGGGTTCTTCTCGATCCCCGTCGACGTTCTGCACACGTTCTCCGTCTTCGCCGAGCACTTCAAGCGCTGCAAAGTGCTCTCCCCTGTCGTCGTATCGCCGGACATCGGCGGCGCGAAGCAGGCGAAGAAATTCGCCGACGACATCGGTGCCGACCTCGCCATCATGCACAAGTCGCGCTCGGGCCATCACCAGGCGGAAATCCTCGAAGTTGTGGGCGACGTGGCCGGGCGCCAGTGCATCCTCTACGACGACATGATCGACACCGCCGGCACGATCGTCGGTGCAGTGCAGGCGCTCCGCGAACGAGGCGCCAACGAATCAATCTTCATCGCGGCGACGCACGCCGTGTTCTCTGGTGAGGCGCGCACGCGCTTGAGCTCCTGCGGCCCCGTGGAAGTGATCGTCACCGATTCGATCCCCACCGAACCGATGCCCAACCTGACGGTGCTGCAGGACAAGCTCCTCCACGTACTACTGCATGCAGTGTTCACCATGACACGGGCGAGCGCGGTTGTGATCGAGGGCCAGACCATCACGCTCTACAACACACGAATGGCGCTGTCGCCACTGATGCGGCTGATCAACCGGGGCATGGAAGTCTTCACGACTGCCATTCAGGTGACGTTGGCCGAAGAAACAACCGCCAGCGCTCAGTAGCCAAGTACCAAAACAGGCCGAAGCAGTTTTTCCGCAAACTACACGTTGGAAAGGCTGAGCAATTTCGGCCTTTTCGACTTTTTGGGCATTATTCAGAACCACTAGGGAAGCTCACTTCCCTAGACAAACCTAGACCCGTGGGCGTACTATCGCCCAAACGGAGCAAAACATTTTAATGAGTTACGAAGCCGATATCCACACAGCCCAAATCACTATCTTGCGCGAATTATTATTTCAGAAAGAATCCGCTTATAGTGATCTGCAAAAGGCAACCGGGTTGGATTCCGACCACTTTAAGTTTCATATCAATCGGCTGGTTGAACTCAACTACGTGAACAAAATCGCCACAGGGCGCTACGAACTTTCCGCGAAGGGCAAGGAATACGCCAACAAACTCGATACCGACGCTAATACGATCGAGCGCCAACCCAAAGTATCGGTCGCGCTTATTTTAAAGCGTGAGATTGACGGGAAAGTAGAATATCTCTGCCAACAACGACTCAAAAACCCATATTTTGGCTTCTGGGGGCGGTTTGGCGGCAAAGTTCGCTGGGGCGAATCGTTTGAAGAAACCGCCAAGCGTGAGCTTAAAGAAGAAACGGGCTTGGACGGTGAATTTGAATTCAAGTTTATGCTTAGAAAACGCGACTACCAGAAAGAAACCAATGAACTGCTGGAAGACAAGCTATTTATAATTATGTTTGCAACCACCTACAGCGGTACGCTGATTGAGCGTTACGAAGGCGGCTACAATAAATGGATGACCCAAGCAGAGCTTATGAGCCAAGAAAAATACTTTGAATCAGCCTATAAATTTATTGAAATGGCCGAATCGGGCCAGCCGTATATTCAACAAGACTACTACTATACAAAAGACGAGTACTAAAGTAACGAGTGCTAAAACTACTTTTGCCAGCGCCCGCGATTGATCTCGCCCATGTGCGTAGCATGAAACGAGTGGTTAAATTTAAGACCAAAGCCAAGCAAACGATCGATAGCAATATGAAACGTCCAGCAAAAGCCAACTACCGACACCGTTTCTTGGCCAAATAAGGCACCTAAGGCAATGAGCAAAGTTGGAATGGTTGCGTTGTGCACCAGGTTATAAAGCTGCGCTCCCGAACGAGAATTGAATAAGTAACCGATCATGGATAGATCAAACATGGGAAACGTAAGCGCCAAAATCCAGAGAGGCGCACTAGAGTTATACGTAAGCACCGCCATGAGTAGCGCAAGCGACCACGCCTCGAAGCGCAAATGGGTGATGATATTGATAAAGTCGTGAGTGGTTTTGTACATGTAGTGCAGTGCTAATGCTTACGTTATTGTAGCAAATTACACATCTGGCCGCTGCATGGATTGACCCAACACAATTTTTGCGCGGGGAAGAGCGCACCGAGAAGTCCCTATTCTCAGTTGCAACGCGCCCTTCCCCTGTTCGTCTTCATACTGGCCTGCACGGATTTCTTGGATAACCCTGCAAGATGAGATTGCTTGCTTCTGCAAGCTCACGGAATCGAAGGTTGAACCCATCGCCTGAAATTACTTTCCCGCTAAACTGCGGAATTCTCAGCCACAGCTTTTGACCCGTAGGGCTGTGGATCCCAACTCTGTACTGACCCTTACCAGGCTCAATTCGGCTAATTTGAGCAGCAGATGCCAAATGACTATTGACGTAGGTAAGCAGCTGCTCGTCGGTAACACCGCCCAAGATCTTGCGTACAGTCCAGATCTCAAGGCAAGCAGGAAGCACAAAGACGGGTATGACAATTGCGATTGCGGCGCTGGGAAAGAAACTACTCGCTACAGCCCCGAACATTGCCAACACTATCCAGAGCGTCAGCTTAACGCTATGCGCTCGACGTATTTTGCGCTTTAGCTCGCCTAGCTTCTCATCGGTCAGCATTGCTCCTCCAAACAAACTCGACAACGAACAGTCTAACTTTACAATTATTTATGAATATTGCAATTATTAGTAGGTAGCACAAGGATCTTAGCCTGAATTGAGGCTGCTTGGCTGTGGCCTTATTGGGGGTAGAGACCAATTCCCTACCCCGGTTGATCACATCTCTCGATTTTCAGAACCATTGAGTAAGCCATGCAGCTCGCGCACACCAAGCGCAACGACCGGCCTTGCATCCTCGCCATAAACCACGTAGCGGCCACGTGGCATTTCGATCACTACCACGGCATTACTAGGCTCATGCAAAGCCAGGAAGGTGCCTGGTATACTCGTAGGTACTATCCACTCCATCTCAACAGGATATTCTTCGCTTTGATAGAGGTAGGCATCTAGCTCAGTAGCCATGACTGCGCTCACAGCCTTTACCGTGTATGTATAGATCACCTTAAGTGTCGCCAATGCGACCACGCCGC
>CAZHXE010000124.1:1548-3155 GCA_964536005.1 uncultured Candidatus Saccharibacteria bacterium | reverse complement strand
AACAAAGGCAAAGACCACTTTAAGATCAACATTAGTGTGTATAAAAACCCAGACAAAATGAATGCGCAGCAATGGCTGGAGTCTGGCATGGGCGAAAAAGTGATTGAAGGCGAAGTTAACGAACTCAACGAAACCGTTAATGGCTACAATGCTTACTACCGAGATCTGAGTTATGAGAAGAACGGAGCTACGATCCGGCAAGTGGAGTATAGTTTTACAAAAGGCCTGCAAGCCATTGTCATATACGCACGAACCTTCGACACCGGAGTGTTGCCCGGCGGCCGCTCGGTTGGCGACTTCCGTAAGTTTGAGTCAGACATCGACGAAATGGCTCGCTCGATTGGCCTAGACCCCCAAAGACAACAATAAACCCACTTGCAGCGTAAGCAAATTGGCGCTATGATAGCCCAGTTTGACTGAATTCGATTCACACGCAAAACAATCGTATGTTTTTTATGACCATTCTGGAGGTAAGCAGCTTGGCGAGGTAGACTCTTGGCCGCTGCACATAACCCTCACACCTTACTTTACTGCACCCGGTGCGTGCGAACGGGCTTCGCTTGAAAAGATTCAGGAACTAGCCAAGTGCACGCCTTCAATCCGCGCACGTTTAGGCTCGTTTGCGTTGTTTGGCGCTCGGAACGACATTCCTGCTCGTGAAGTCGCCGATGATGATGGCGAAATACGAAGCCTACACGATGCGCTTGTACAAAACCTGGGTGCAATTGGCTGTGCTTTTGTTGATCTGGACTATGCGCATAGCAATTTTGTGCCACATATGAGCCACCATGATGCCCAGCCGCCAACAGCTGATTTGTTAATTGACAATGTGGCCGTAGGACTGCGCGAATACGGGAAGAAATTGATCGTCGCACGCTTTAAGCTAAGAGACTAGATACCCTCACCTGGCTTAAAACACTCCGCTACTTTTTCGGAAATGCCAAGCTCATCGCGACGCTCACAGGTAATACCCTCTAGTAATGTAGTAACAATTTTGTAGCTGTCGCCATTTTGCTTAAAGACGGCCAGGCCGATTTTTTCGCATCCAGACTGAAATACGCCAAACTGTTTATCGCCATCAAACCTATCAAGCTCTAAAGTTACATACTCGCCATCGCTGCAATCAGGGTTATTTTCAGAGTAGTCAGCCAGGAACGTATTGATCTTAGCGGGAGCATCGCTAGCGGCTACGTAGAAATCTGATGCTGCAACTTCGTTAGTTTGGGCAGATGGCAAGGTTGGGAACTCTGCAAGCGCAAACGCTGCTTCGACCCTTCCACCAGCCCTATAAAGCTTAGGGGTAGTTTTTGTACCTGTATCAGAGTAGAGCGTCGCAAGTTGTTCAATGTCATCACCCGTTTGTTCGTCAACTAGTAGGCCATTTATAGTCATCACAGCTGCACTATGCAGCAAACTTGCATTATTAATACGAGCAACTACATTAAGCTTTGGGCTTTCACTGTATGTATCTTCGATATCATATTTTACGATGCGCGACTGGGGTGATGCAGGATCGGTATCGTCGTAAAATTCATAGTACAAATATGTACTTGTGCCATCTGAATGCAGGGCGTATTCGTCGGCACCATGAGCGGACGCGTCGACCG
>CAZHXE010000124.1:0-1538 GCA_964536005.1 uncultured Candidatus Saccharibacteria bacterium | reverse complement strand
CCGCTACTGCTTTTTGGGTCGTTATGTTGAGAATTGCCAGGTCGGTTTCGTTGCCATCTTCACCAGCTCGCACTTTGGCGATAAGATACTTGTCGTTTCCAGTTGTCATGACTTCATTCATACCCACTTCGGATGTATAAAGCTCTGTTTCCTCGCCAGTCTCGGTATTGAAGCTATATACAATTTTACCGGGCTTAGAAATGTCAATGCTGCGTGTGTATATGACCGTGTCCGAGTCTAGCCAGGCAAGGCTTTGCAGGTCGCTCGTACCGCTACTTTCGTCTTGCTGTGAAGGCAGTTTGCGCATGAACTTCATCTGACCATCGTGGATGGCAAGATACTCATCCTTAACGTCTCTTTCCCAGCCTCTGACTATATATTTGTCGGCAGTCGCGTTTGGAGAAATGGATACAATTTGCTCAGGAGCATCTGGCAAGGTGTATTTACGCAGCTCATTTGTCTTGAGGTCTTCACATTGAATTGAGCGCAGACCTACACTTAAGCACAGCACTTGGCCAGCAACATTTTGCGATGCGTTGTTTGTGCTATTGCTCTTGTAAGTATTGTCGTCGTCATCCATTACATACTTGGCTACACATACCACAGCCAGCACAATAATCACAAACAACAACAAGGCGAGTATTGTTTTAGACCGCGCCGACTTTTGCGGTGGCAGCTCAACCGCCTGGAACTGCTCCTGTTCCTGGATTGGCTCCGACCTATCATCGATAACTTCTTGCACTATAGGTTTTTTTGGGGCGCTGTTCTTTTTAGGCATATAGTTTCCATGCTTATATTTCGTTGCGTTAATTGTACTCCGCTTTTAAAGATGTAACTAATAAGCTACTTGCAACAATTAAGGGAGCGCTCCGCCCAATCTGGCAAAACAACTGTAAATCGGGTAGAATACATCTGAATATTTTGAGCGATTCACCCAACAGGAACCCCGCATAGCATGACATACAAATCTCTTACGCAACGGCTCGAGCAAGACGTGCAAAACGCGTTGCATTCGCGCTACCCCCAAGCCACGCTCGAACATGTTAGCGTTTCTTTGCCAACCGACAAAACCAAGGCCGACCTCACCACTAACGTAGCATTTACACTAGCCAAGCAACTTGCACAGTCCCCTGTTGCAATCGCAGAAACCTTGGCGGGAGCGCTCAATGCCTCAAACGCCCCCTACCATGCCGAAGCCGCAGCGCCTGGCTTTATTAATTTTCGTCTCAACGATAAAGCGCTGGGTGAAGCCGTCACCAATGTTCTTGAATATGACGAAGCTTTTGGCGCCAACCAGGAACTTGCCGACCAAACCTGGGTGATTGAACACACCTCGCCCAACCCTAACAAAGCCATGCACATTGGCCACCTGCGCAACAACCTTATCGGCATGTCGGTGGCAAACATCGTGGCGTTTTCTGGGGCAACGGTTATTCGCGATTCGATAGACAATAACCGCGGCATTGCCATTGCTCGCGCCATGTACGGCTATCTAAAGTTTAAGAAGCGCGGCGGCGAACAAGACAAAGACATTGTCT
>CAZHXE010000123.1:0-3217 GCA_964536005.1 uncultured Candidatus Saccharibacteria bacterium | reverse complement strand
CAAGGCGGTGGTTTGTCGGGACAAGTGGCTGCATGTACGCTCGCTATTTCTAAGGCACTAGCCATATTGGACGAGACTAATCGTTCGACGCTTAAAAAGGCAGACTTGCTCATGCGTGATTCGCGCGAGAAAGAACGCAAGAAGTACGGTTTGAAACGAGCTCGTAAAGCCGAGCAGTATACAAAGCGTTAGTCTTATATTGACCCGATTTTTCCTTGGCATAGCCATAAAGGGTGAGTGAATGGCATCAGACGACACCAACAATTTAGATGTAATCAATATACTCCAGCCTGCCATGGGTAGGCTGGATGTATTTTTGACAGATAATTTTAGACGTGAATACACTCGTAGCTACTGGAGCAACATGATAGAACATGGTTTTGTAACAGTAAACGAACAGTTGATGAAGGCTGGTTATAGGTTACGGGCAGGTGATACGGTCCGTGTGAGATGGCCAACCGTTACTGGTGAATATGCTTCAAAAGTAGAAGTGATTTACGAGAATAGTGACGTGATGATCATTAATAAGCCTGCAGGTATGCTTACGCACTCTAAGGGTGATTTCAATCCTGAATATACAGTGAGTGACTATGCGATTGAGCACGGCGCCAAGGACACTGCGTCGCTAAGGGCTGGGATCGTACATAGGCTAGATAGACAGACTTCCGGTGTGATGGTTATAGCTCGTACGTCACAGGCGGCATTATATTTGCAGAAGCAATTTGCGCATCGTACGGTTCAAAAATATTATCTTGCTATGGTGGAAGGAAGGATGACTGAAGAAGAAATCGAAATCGATATACCCATCAGCCGTAATCCGCATAATCCTAAAACCTTTGCGCCTGCAAAGGATGGCAAGCAAGCAGTCACAAGAATGCAGTGTATACGGAGTTTGCCCAAATATAGTCTCGTGTTGGCGATGCCACACACTGGAAGAACACACCAGATTCGTGTCCACCTTCAACACATAGGACATCCTATTATCGGTGACAGCGCCTATGGCTCGACACACTCTTTGGAAGGCGGGCGCTTTATGCTGCATGCCTTTGCATTGATGTTGAGCTTGCCAGACACCAGTGAGAAGCAAACATTTTTTGCATCATTACCAGACGATATGACATCATATATAGATGAAACCCAAGTCAAAAAGCTTACTGAGTACATCCTTCATCAAGCGAGCTGAAACGCTTGCAAATGACCCGCCGCATTTATTGCTTCTCACTGGTGTTACGCACATCGAGGCATCACAGGCGGGAGAATTTCTAGTAAAACAAATATGTGATCAGCACTCTTTGAAAGCAGCTGAAGTAATTAGAATCGATGGCCACGACTTTGTCATGGATGAGCTGCAGGGTCTGACCCGGCTAATAAACTACCATTTTGATGTGCCTGTTGCTCGAGTATGTTTTATTTCACATTTTGACGCAGTAAATATTTATGTCCAAAACGCTATGCTTAAGATGGTTGAACAGCCACCTCGGGGTGTTATTTTTGTGCTGTCGTGCAAGGTAGGCAGCAACACTGTGCTTGGTACGATTGTGTCACGTGCTCAAATGATACGGGTTTCGCGACCTTTGCCGCAGGAATTCAAGGAAGCGCTGAGGGCAGACCATGCTTCTGACGCGATTGATAAAGCGCTACTACTAGCCAAAGGAAACCCATTACAGGCCGAAGCGCTGCTATTGGGTAATGCTCCGGTAATCGATCATGCAAAAAAGTTCCTTTCACTACATAAATACGATCGGCTTACAGAAATAGAAGCATATAGCAAAGATCGTGAAGCTGCACTAGATTTAGTCAATGGCATAGAAGATATTCTCCACTACCTACTTAGGCAGCACGCAGCACGATCGGAAAAAACAAATGTCTCAGAGCTTCTAAAAAATATCGAACATACACAGCGCATAAGCTACAACATTACCATCAACGGCAATGTTAAACTCAATTTAGTTTCCCTCTGTTTACACATTTAGTTATTGCCAAGAAACGTATATAATTATCTATACTATGCTTAGCATTGCACTAACACTAATTGTTGGCTTAATTCTATATTATCTTACGATCCAATCGGAACGTGATATTTCGCCTATTTCGCAAAAAGTTGGCCAGCGCCTCGAACGTCTGTGGCAGGTAGCTCAGGAAGGTATGAAAGACAAAAGGTATCTTAAAGCCGAGAAAGCGCTTCTGACAATTCTAAAGCTAGATCAGAAAAACGCCGCTGCTTATAACCGTTTGGGTATCCTATATAGCCGCCAGAAAGAGTACAAGGACGCAATTGAATGTTTTGAAATTGCATCGAGCATCGAACCGAGCGCATCATCGTTGCACAACTTGGGTTTAATTTATTTTGAAACCGAAAATTATGAAAAAGCTGAGCTAGCCTTTGAGGGTGCCATTAAACTCGAGACGGGCATGGCTGCAAGGCATATAGCCTTCGCAAAAGTGTTAGAGAAACTTGGTAAGAATTCGCAAGCGCTGCAGGAATTAGCCAAAGCTGCAGATCTTGAACCAAACCCCCAAACTCTACAACTACTTGCTGACTCATATGTGTCCAACGGCAACAATGAGGCTGCAACCCAAGTGTTACAGCGCCGTGAAAAGCTAATTATTCCAGCAGGCCGGCCAACTCGTGTTAAAAGATCTCGCCGGATAGTATATTAGTCAACTAGGCTGCTTGGTTTTAACTTGAGATTACGCTTAGCATTGTAATCTTACCTCTGATTTGTTACGATAATGCTGCTTACAGTGCTGTTTTCGTTAGCGAGTGAAGAGCGCACGAAAAAATAAACAGTTATAACTTTAAGCGGGTTTGCCGGCATAGCTCAGTTGGTCAGAGCGGCGGTTTTGTAAACCGTAGGTCCTGGGTTCAAATCCCTGTGCCGGCTCCATGTGCTTGCAAGAAGCGTGAGTGAGGTCATGCTCCACCTTGTGAGCCATATTTAGCTATCTTGCGAGAATAGCTAAAAATCAACTCACTCTGTGAGGTTAGGTTTAGGGAAGTGTTTTTTACACAAGCTGTTTATAAAACCGGCTTGTGTGTACCGGTGCAGACTATGGAGTAGTTGTGTGCCGATATGCTGGGATAGCGAAGTGGTCAAACGCATCAGACTGTAAATCTGACGGCCTAGTGCCTTCGGGGGTTCGACTCCCTCTCCCAGCACCATGTGAACATCAAGGCTTCTATAGAGGAAGTCTTTTTATTTTTTGAAGATTGCAC
>CAZHXE010000122.1:0-3317 GCA_964536005.1 uncultured Candidatus Saccharibacteria bacterium | reverse complement strand
CGCATGGGGCTGGCAGTAATTGTTTTTGCGGCGTCAACAGCACTGGCCTTTGGAGGTCAAATTTCGAATCTTGAAGAAGCAGCGTTTCGGGTTGTCAATTACCTGCCCTCTTTCATGTCTCCATTGCTGCAACTCATCATGCAAGCTGGTGCCCTATACTTTGTGTTTATCGCAGCCGCCACAACCTTTGCACTAAAACACCACCGACTCGCAGCAAAAATTTTGTTTGGTGGTGTCGTGGTATGGTGGCTCGCAAAAGTTGCAAAATGCATGGTTGATCGTGAGCGACCGCTCTTTATACTGTCCGACTTTATTGACAGAGCCGGCAGCACAGGCCTGGGGTTTCCCTCTGGGCACGCTGCGGTAGCCGCGCTGCTCGCCACCGTTACCTCACCCTACTTGCCTAAGCCCTGGCGCAGAGTAGTCTGGTCGACAGCATGGATCGTGGCATTATCTCGCCTCTATGTTGGTGCGCATTTCCCCTTGGATATTATTGCCGGGCTTTCGCTTGGCTGGTTTTTTGGGTCGCTGCTCAACTTTGCATTTGGTACGCCTGCCAAAAAACTACCGATTATCGCTATAAAAGCTCGCTTGGCAGATTCTGCAATGGCGGTTGCACACCTTGAGCAACCCACCCTTGACGCCCGTGGCTCTACTCCATTATTTGCCACAACCACAACTGGAAAAAATATTTTCATTAAATATGTAGATAACGAACGACGCAACGCGGATATGCTGTTTCGGTTGTGGCGCTTTATTACGTTGCGCCAGGCCGAGGACGAAGCGCCCTTTGCCACCGCCAAACATATCACAGAGCATGAAGCATATGTTGCGATGCAAGCAGCACTGGCCGGAGCAAGAGTGCCTGAGGTTTTGACAGCTACCTCAGTAACCAGCCATAGTGCAATGATCGTAAGCCAAAGAATTTTTGGCACTATTTTGTCCGCATTCAGCCGCAAAATTGACGCCAAACTACTAAGAGACATCTGGAGACAAGTTGAATTGCTTCACAAGCAGCGCATTGCTCACCGCGACTTGCGTACTGCAAATATTCTTATCGACTCCAAACGACGTCCCTGGCTTATCGATTTTGGCTTTTCGGTCACATCGGCCAGCGAGCAGCAAATGCGCCAAGACTGTATAGAGTTACTCGTAAGCACCGCCATGCTAACCAGCCCAGACCAAGCTGTCGACGCTGCCATAAAAACCATCGGCGTTGATTCGATCAAAACTTGGCCGCCCTATCTTCAGCCGCTCGCACTCACCGCAACGACACGTAAACAGTTAGGCGCTCATCCACTTCTGCTGCAACAACTTACAAATCAGATACAAACCCTAACCAACAGTCGTGGCGGAAAAGCAGCGCGAATGCAGAGGCTAGATCAAAAATGGCTTGCGATGGTCATAATCATTGGCCTGTCGCTTGCCTTCCTGCTTCCTAAGATTGCGGAGTTTCACTTGTCGCCCGCGACGCTCTGGGATGCAGACTCAAAATGGCTGCTTGCATGCCTGCTAGCTTCCTTTGCGACGTACCTGGCGTCTGCCTTTGTGGTGATTGGTTCTACCAATAAGCCACTTCCATACGGCTCAACTTTGCTGCTTCAGGCCGCAACCTCTGCCGTCAATCGAATCACCCCAAAAGGCTTAGGCGGTATAGTTCTGACAGAGCACTTCTTAGAAAAGCATGGGCTGACACGGCTAGAGGCGACGGCTTCGATTACATTTATTTATGCATACGGTTTTATGATGCACCTTTTGTTGCTCTTGGTGACGATTGTGATGGTGGATTATAGGGATATTGACCTCTTTAACCTTACTACATCACAAACCACGCTTATTACCATTCTTGGCGTAACTGTGTTACTCGGCATTTTGAATATACCAAGAGTGAATAAACTGGCAAAAAGTTGGTGGGCTGAGTTACGCAAAGGCATCTACTCAGGCATTCACAATCCGCTGAAGCTTCTGCAACTAGTTGGTGGATCTGCCGGTGTAACGCTACTTTACACCATGGCACTCTATAGTTCGCTTGAGGCGTATGGATCGGCTGTACCATTTGGGATAGTTCTGCTCGCCTATCTAGGTGGCAGCGCTGTTTCGTCAGCCGCACCAACACCTGGCGGGCTTGGTGCAATCGAACTGGCCCTTGTGGTAGGAATAACCGCAGCCGGCTTACCCATTGACCAGACTGTAGCCGGCGTGCTCGTATATAGACTACTAACCTTCTGGCTGCCGATAGTACCCGGATTTATTGCTCTGCGTATATTAAGCAGGGACATGTACGCACCATAATAAAGCGCGCAGCTATTTGAAGATGTACCTAAGACTCAAACCTAAAATCATTGAGCAAATCAGGGAACCAAGCAAGAAACATCAATTCGCTTCTAAATCATGTATTAATCGATATCTGGTATGCTAAGAGAGTATATATTAACAGCATTCGACGCATGATTACTTTTACCACTAAGCTCGAAACTATCAAATCTTACCTGGTAATGCGGCTCCCACAGGACGCCAGTGACCAGCTGCCTTCGCGCGGACAAACATTGGTACGAGGAATCATTAATGACACAAAAATACTGACGCCACTAGAACCGGATGGCTACGGCGGTCACTGGTTAGAAATTAGCGACGCCACCATCGAAGATGGCGATACTTTTAAAGCGGGCGACAGTGTGACGGTTAACATCGAACCAGCCAAAGACTGGCCAGAACCGGTTATACCTAAAGATTTAAAATCCGCCCTGGACAACAATGCCGAAGCTTATGCCACCTGGGTTAAGGCCACTCCCATGGCACATTGGGAATGGTTACGCTGGCTTAATTCGACCAATAACCCACAAACTCGCGCAAAACGGGTGGAAGTATCGTGCTCTAAATTGACCAGAGGTATGCGTAGGCCCTGTTGCTTTAACCGCAGCATGTGTTGCGTGGCCGATGTGTCATCTAACGGTAAGCTACTCGCCCCATAAAGCGCTCATGCTACAATGTCGGCATGAGAAAACAACAATCTGGTTTTGGCATTGTCGGTATAATTCTGATTATTATGGCTGTGCTTATTAGTATTGGCGCGATCGGGTACTACCTATACAACCGTGCGAATCATGATGAAGCGCCAATTGCCAGCTCGCAAAATGCCCAGCAGATAGCCGAGAGCTCGCAACAAGCCAAAGAAGCTGACATGCCTAAAGAACTGTCACTTGCAAACGATTCGGTCATTTTTACGCTACCTAACACATGGACGTTTACCCAAGGCACCGAGGAATGTCGTCATGAAGACGATTGCGTCAGCGCAGCAAACATCACCCCCGGCGAAG
>CAZHXE010000121.1:0-3319 GCA_964536005.1 uncultured Candidatus Saccharibacteria bacterium | reverse complement strand
GCCCGTGTAGGTAGTTTTGCCAGCGTATGTGTCGGCGATGCCGGTAACCTTAGGCATGCCAATGCAAAGCGAAGTCGCATGCTTCAGCAAAATACGGTTTGCAATGCCAAGTTTACTATCTGACTCATGAATGATGAGTGGCACACCAAGCCGGCTTGCGACCAAACCAACTGGCACACTCACATGCCCGCCCTTACCAAATACAACGTCTGGCTTAAATCGCTTTAAGAGCAGGTACGAATGCACCAAACCAAACGCGATATACACGATATCACGTAAGTTCAACAGGTGTGTCGTAACGTCCAAAAGCCGCTGGAGTGGTGTTTCGTCTGGGTACCGACGGTACTTTCCAGAAAATATATGCGCGACCGCATCTGCCTGCTCTCCAGCCTTTATAAGGTTACTGAAACGATCCCCTTTCATTCCAATGTACAGGACGCGCACGGAATCATCCATCGCCCTTAGCTCGTCGATTATCGGCTCAATTGGGCTCACATGCCCATAGGTTCCACCGCCAGTAACAACCACGCGCATATGCTACGCCCTACCCTTCCCTTCGGCCGTCATGCCCATAAGCTTTTTGCGGACCGATAAACTGCGTTCATGTACGCTGTAACGTGAAATATTCATCGCTAGGCCAATGGCCGCCATTATAAACAGCAAAGACGTACCGCCATAACTCAGAAACGGCAGCGTAATTCCCGTTAAAGGCATGATGCCCAAGATGGCACCGATGTTAATAAAGACATGAGACCCTACCCACGCAAACACGCCCGTTGCCATGAGTCTGAGATAATGATTTGGGGCATGTTCGACGATTTTTATGAGCTTAAATAACATTGTCACAAGCAGCGCGAGAATTATCACTACCCCAATAAAGCCGAATTTTTCGGCATAAATTGCAAATATTGAGTCATTTGCGGCCTCGGGCAAATACCCATGAGCCTGGACGCTCTTACCAAGCCCTAGGCCAAATGTGCCACCTGAACCAACGGCTATCAGCGCCTGATTGATATGGTAGCTTGAGCCTTCAACATCATTACTTGGATCAATAAAGGTCGTTAGGCGCTCCAGACGATGTGGCGCGACCACAATCGACATCGACCCCACTAGTATGAGCCCGCCAATAAAAGCAGCAAACAGCTTAAGGCGCACGCCAGCCATGTAGAGCATTGCAATGGTCATGCTGACAATCACCAGCATTGAACCCAGGTCCTTTTGAAGTATCACGACAATAAAGCCAAGAACACCTGTAATAATGCCGATTGGTATGATCGTATCATTCACGTCGTTAACGCGATCATGCTTGATGCGATGTGCCAAGAATGTCGCAAGATACACCATGAGAGCGAACTTCACCAGCTCAGCAGGCTGGAAGGATAGCGGCCCCAACACGAGCCAGCGCTTTGCACCGTTCAAAGATGGGTTGATCACCTCACCAGGTGCGAACGCAAGCAGAGCCACCGCAAGCATCGCCAAGCCAATAAGATACTTCTTTAAGCCCGACCAAAACTCTACTGGCAGCAAATACGTAATTGCAAAGGCCAACCAGGCCAAGATAATTGACGTAATCTGGCGGCCAACTGTAATTCCAGTCGACACCTCAAGCGCAGGACCAATCGAATACAATACGATCACGCCGATGATGATCAGAGTACTGATAAGCAAAATCAAACTGTAGTCGGGTTTATGCCGACGCGCGTACTGCCGAATATTTTGCCTTGAGTATGCCATGTTTTATGTGTTACCTTTTGATGCTATTTGTTTGTTTTTGGTACATTTGCTGCCAGATCCTTGCCGTTAAATATGCCTCCCTAAAATGGCAAGCACAACACCTACAAATCCGGCCACTTGCCCGATGACCCAAAAGCGCATCGTGACTTTGGTTTCTGGCCAGCCAATAGCCTCAAAATGATGGTGAATTGGCGTCGATCTGAAGATCTTTTTGCCATTCCGTAGCTTCTTTGAAGCAAGCTGCAAGATGACGGTTGAGGTTTCGAAGACAAAGACTGCGCCGATTATCGGTAACAAGACTATTGTATTAGTAAGCATTGCAACAACTCCTAAGCCAGTTCCCAACGCAAACGACCCAACATCACCCATGAAAAAGCGCGCCGGGTAAATATTAAACCATACATACGAGAGCAATGCGCCAACGACGAC
Organism: uncultured Candidatus Saccharibacteria bacterium; assembly: GCA_964536005.1. Lineage (GTDB taxonomy): Bacteria > Patescibacteriota > Saccharimonadia > Saccharimonadales > JBPEXE01 > CAZHXE01. Next base: position 1,156 of record CAZHXE010000121.1, on the reverse strand, counting down.
CATACAGAATCCGGCAATGCCATAATTCCCCTGTAAGAACGCGATTGAGGCATACGCAGAGTACGCGAAGGTTGCTAAGCCACCCGCCAGTCCATCCAGCCCATCGGTAATATTCACAGAATTAGCCGTGGCCACCACTACGAATGCAAACAATGGAATTAGCAGCGGACCAATAAAGAGTTCAAATCCCCCATCGATGAATGGAATGTAAATTGATTCGTACCCAAGCTTTGAATAAAAGTAAAACCCACCGATCATAGCAACAGCGGTAATCATCAGGAGCTTAAAGCGCGAATCTAGCCCTGCCATACCATTGCGATTTGCACCTTTGAGGTTTATGACGTCGTCAATTAAGCCGACTAGACCAGCGCCCAAAAACGCCGTAAGCGGCAGGTAGGTTTGCTCACGCGACCAGTTGAGCGACAGCGTGACGATGGTTACGACAAACAGCATGATAAGCCCCGCCATTGTAGGGATATTTCGCTCGTGTTTCTTGGCGTGCAGCTTCTGAAATACTTGCGCCTTTTCACCTGTAATTGAGGTGGTGCGCTGCTTCTTCCACCATTGAAATTTATAAGCAAAATGTGTATAGACCGGCGTGACTAACATCGCGCCACTAAAACCCAAAAATCCCAGCAAAAGCGTACGCACTAGATCGTCCTGAAATGCTTGATTGAGTCTGATAATATCCATGTGAACTACCCTATTCTCGGTCTTTCTGCCTTAGTTTGCCGTCGGCGGTAATTGGTAATAGTCGATCAGCCAGTTAGAAATCGCGGCAAAAATTGGAGCAGCCGCAACCGTGCCTGCGTACCCTGGAATTTGCGGTTCTTCAACTTTTGTCATGATAACATACTTGGGTTTGTCTGATCCGCCGAAACCAATGAATGAGCCTACCTCGCGCTCATCACTATATTCGCCGGTTTTTTCATCCAGAACCTTAGCTGTGCCAGTCTTGCCGCCAATCATATAGCCTTGCCTACTGGCAATCACGCCGCCGCCGGCTGCAACTACGCGACGCATCATTTCGACAATATCGCGCGAAACCTCTGGGGATATGACATCTGGCCGCAGGAGTCGTGGATCATGCACGGTCGTTTTGTCGCCTTCGGTCGTGCTGTGTACCAGGTATGGTTGATAGTAGTCACACCCGTTT
>CAZHXE010000120.1:0-3357 GCA_964536005.1 uncultured Candidatus Saccharibacteria bacterium | reverse complement strand
TACTATACCTACCTAGACACATCGACAGATACTCTGCGCACCGCACCAGTCTTAGTGCACTCGCAAACAGCTTTTACCGAATCTGCCGACGGTCCGCCAACCATTACTAAAAACGGCCAGGATTTCTTATTTGTTGAAACAAACTTTACAACTACTGCTGGCGGCGTGGTTTCTAAGTCGATAAATGCTGGTGCGAACTGGACAGCCATAACTCCTGCCGGTTGGAGTACGGTCGCCATCGACCAAATGCAGCTCATCCCCTTGTTGACCAACGATGACGTCATGGCAATTCGCGTTAATACTGCGGGCAATAACATCCAGTCACGTATTTACAGTGAAGCAACCGACACCTGGGCAGGAGCATGGACCACAATTGCAGCTCTGACAGAAAACACGACATACGACCAATGGTTCTCCGCGGCGTCACTTAAATCAACCGGCGACGTTTACCTTTCTTTTGTCAACAACCCAACAAATGCTACGGCCGATATGGAATTCTGGACTTTCGATGATGGCACACGTACCTGGACAGCTCGCACGCAGATATTCACCAATAATGCCACCGTCATATCACCTGCAGTAACGCTCGATGAATCGACGGGTGATGTTTACGTGTCATATGTCCGAGGCACGCTCAACGCCACCACAAATGTATACTTTGTTTCAAGCACGAATGACGGAGTTACATGGAGTGTTGAATCGCAGCAAGTCAATGAAATCACCGACGACATAAAATATATACGTGGTAACTACTCAAGCGAGCAGCGCCTGTTCATAGCTTGGTATAACGACGACCTCGATGATATGCTCGGCAGCACCATTGCCACCTTCAATGCCGCCGCTGAGCTGTCTTCGTACCGCGTGTTCCAAAACACGAATGGCACATCGATAGGATCAGCCATCGCAGCGCAAAATACGGCAACCCAAATCCCCGACAGTAACCAAGCCTTCCGCCTACGGCTCTTACTGACAAATGTCGGCAGAACAATTGAGCAATCCGATGAGTCATACCGCTTGCAATTCGCAGCCAAGGGCGGAGGTACATGTGCCGCACCTACAGGTTCTAACCCATCGGTGTACACAAACGTTACCTCAACCACAATCATTGCGTTCTACAACAACTCAACACCTAGCGACGGCGCCGCGCTCACCACGAGCGCAAACGACCCGACCGACTCACCAAATACAGTCGTGGCGCAATCGTACGAAGAGGCAAACCACTTTACCAACGCACAATCGGCCATTGCTGTTGGCCAAGCGGGCATGTGGGACTTCTCGCTGGTAGACAACAGCTCGCCAAGCAGTACGACCTATTGCTTCAGGGTAGTCAGAACCGATGGGTCACTCATTGAGACATATACCAACTACCCAGAGATTACAACTTCACCTAATGTGGCACCTAATAGCCCCACGTCACTCGCACAGCGCCGCATAAACGACACCGCCATAGCGACTGGCGGCTGGACGAACGAATCTAGTATCGAGCTCACTGCCTCTGCTACCGACACTAACAACCCTGACTCACTCGCGCTATGCGTTGAGGTTGATCAAATCGGCACCGCCTTCTCGAACACAAACGACTCCTGTTCCAGCTTAAACGCATATAGTGGCAGTCCCATAACTATAGTGCACACGGTCAGCGGCTTAACACACAATACCAGTTACCACTGGCAGGCACGGCTGCGTGACGAAGACGGCCTGTATTCCGCCTGGGTAAGCTATGGTGGTAACCCCGAAGCCAACCGCGACTATGGCTCGGATACTGCTAACCCTATCGGAACGGTGTACGACGGCACGAGTGTTGGCGTGGATATCGACTATAACAACGGCTCGCTCACCACATTATCCGGAAATTGGTCTATGGCCGATGCTTTGTCTGGCATCAGTGGCTATGAATACTCAGTTGGCACCACAGCAGGTGGCACAAATGTGCTAGGCTGGACAAGCAATGGCACCGGCACCTCCGTCACAGCCAACACACTCACCCTACAAACTTCACAGGCCTATTACTTCAATGTACGCACCACCGACAATGCCGGCAACCAGGTGGTGCATAGCGCGGATGGCATTTACGTAGCGCCTACGCTCAGCTTTAACGTGAGCGCAGGCAGCGTAGACTTTGGCGCGCTCAATGTCGGAAACGGGTTTAATGCTACCGCCAATACAACGCTCACCACTTCAACGAATGCCCACGCTGGCTATGTGGTCCGCGCCTATGCACTCAACTTCCTGAACAATGGCTCCAGCGTAATACCTATGTTTAACGGTGGTACCTATGCCGCGCCCGACGGCTGGCAGTCTGGCGATAAGGGCTATGGCTATACCTCATCTGATACTTCCGTACAGGGATCCAATTTGTTCAATCCTGCCACCTGCGCAGGCGGCAACGCCTCACCATGCTATGCGCCGTTTTCAATCACACAACCTGGTGATATAGTCGCAGATAACACTTCTACTGTGAGTGGCACGCCAATCGTGAATGAGCAGTTCATTATCAGCCACAAGGTAACAACCGACTCTGTCCAATCGGCGGGCAGATACACAACCACGCTAATATACAGCGTTGTAGCGAGGTATTAAACTATGGCATCACGGATTAAACTAACACTACTTATTGGCATCACACTCGCCTCTCTGACCAGTGCCATAAATAAGCAGCTGGCATCCGCACAGGACGCGGCACCCATTGGCTTCACAGTCAGTCCGGCCATCATTGAAGTGGGCGGAAAGCCAGGCACAACCGTTAAACGTACGATCACGCTTGACTCCACGCAAGATGCGCCAATCGCGATCCAAGCCACCCCCCGCGCTTTAGTCCCGATCGATCAATTTGTCGACAAAAAACGGCGCGACGAATATGACGCCTCCGCGTGGTTTACGCTCAGTAGCGATAGTTTCATTCTTGAGCCAGGCAAACCAGAGACCGCCGAGCTCACCATCGCCATTCCAGCGTCGGCCTCCCCAGGGGGACACTATGCCTCGATCGCATTTCGCCCCATGGAAAGCGCGCAGATCACAGGACAAAGCGCCGAGGTAGTGCCTGAGATAGAGGCGCTCACGCTCATAACCATACCCGGAGCTATTACCGAGCAAGCAGAGCTCGATACAAACGATGTTCTGCCTGGATTCGTTACCGCAAAAGAGCAGCCAACCCTTCGATTCAAAATCCGCAACACTGGTAACGTCCATGTTCTGACAAATCCCAAGTTAACCATTCGGCGCGGTGACGATATTATCGACATTATCGCGCTTGCGCCGCAACTGGTGCTTCCGGGAACAGAAAAGGTAGTAGATGCTGTCTGGCAGGGAAACTCACGACCAGGTGTATATACAATGTCGGTTGACTTTTCGTATGGC
>CAZHXE010000119.1:0-3449 GCA_964536005.1 uncultured Candidatus Saccharibacteria bacterium | reverse complement strand
GCTCGGCGCCGACGACGAGGCAGAGCGGACGCACGAGTGGTACGCCTCTCATGCCTGGAACATGTCACGCCAAAGAGTGGAAGAGCTGGCCGCTGCAGCAAAAGACAAACCGATTTTCTTGTGCGGGTCGGCCACTAATGCTGATGACATGCTGGATGCATATGACACAATTTTTTACTTATCAATTGACGAAGAAACCTTAAAGACCCGCCTAAGCCAGCGCACAAACAACGACTTTGGCAAAGCGCCCGACGAACTGGCTAGTATCCTTGGATGGCATGCCGAGCACGCTGAGCGTTATGAAAAGTATGGGGCAGTCATGCTGGATGCGACTAAGCCAGTTGAGGTTTTAGTTGATAGTATCCTAGATTCCCTTAAAGACTAACCCAATGGCTTGCCAGCATGCTGTAGCGCATTTAACAGCCCAGCCTAAACTGATACTATATAGTGGACTACCACTAAACAATAAGGGGCAATAACATGGCAAAGTATATTGATGGATTCGTGCTTGTAGTACCAAAAGGCAAAGAAGCCGAATATCAAAAAATGGCCGAAATGGGCCGTGATTCGTGGATGAAGCACGGTGCGTTGCAGTACTTTGAATGCCGCGGCGATGACTTGAAGCAGCAGGAAATGGGCGGCCTAAAGTCGCGCGATTATAAAGAAATGGCCGGTGCGGGCGAGGACGACAACGTGTGGTACTCGTTTATTGTGTTTAACTCAAAAGAACATCGTGACGAAGTAAATGCCAAAGTTATGGCAGAAATGGGCGAGGAATACGACGAACAAACCGATTTTGAAATGCCAAATGATATGACCAAGATGGCATATGGTGGGTTTAAAGTTGTAGTTGAAGGCTAGTTAGCCACACAAGCGATTCGAAACGTGCGTTCAAAAGACCTCCTGCGAGGTCTTTTGACTTTGTTATACTGAGGCTGTGAATTCACATTGTGACATATGCGTATTTTTTGCAAATATGCCGTTTCTAAACCAAATCCTTACAACCAATTAGTGGATGACATTCACTCGCTTCTAAGACGGTCCATTATGTGCTTTAATATAAATGCATCAAAAAAACAAACATGAACCGCATTCTACACCGAATATTACACGACCGCGTCTGGCGACTCGTGGCTGCGATCTGTGCATTCGTAATCCTCGCATCGGCTGGGTCATTATTGTATGTCTTGCAAAATGATTCCAGCGCACCATCAGACACGTCTTTAACGGGCCTGAACGACCAGCAGAGTACAGGCAATGAATCCGATTCGCAAAACACGCAAGACGGCTCAACTGACGACCCCAAAAAGGACACCACCAAGCCGAAGCCAAAAAAAACCACCAGCACAACTACAACCAATTCGGGTGGCGGAGCTACCCAGCAACCAGCCACGACGCCATCGGGTTCGAGCAACACACCCGACACCACGCCAGACACCACCACCGTCTGCAACGGGCAAACGCATGTAGCAGGCGGGTCAGACGGTAAGGATGGTTGCTGGCCAGGGCCGGATAATACTGGGGTTCCAGATGGTGTTACGCTTACGGCCTACTCGGGGCCAACTACGTTTTCAAGTGGCACGACCGTGATTGATGGCAAGCTGATTTCCGATGACCTGGTCGTGACGGGCACGGGGCATCTTACGGTTCGTAACTCAAAAATGATTGCGCACTTCGATGCCGATACTGCAAATGGCTCGCTGACGATTATTGACAGCGAAATTAACGGCACGAGCTGGGTTGGGGCAACCGTTGGGTTCCAAAATGTGACCATCCTGAGGTCTAACATTTACGGTTCGCAGCACTCTGTTTTGTGCGGTGACAACTGCTCGGTTACCGATAGCTGGCTACATGACCAGCACGAGCACAATGGCGATCATAACAACGCCTATATCAGCAATGGCGGCAACAATGTGACACTTCGTCACAATACGCTGCACTGCACGCCTACGGGAAACATTGGTGGCGGTTGCAGCTCTAATGCTAGTTTCTTTGGAGACTTCGCAGCCATCACGAACGTTACCATCGATTCAAACCTGTTGCTCTCGACGCCCTCGGGCGGCTACTGCACGTATCTAGGCCACGATCCAATTAAGCCATTTGGGTCAAACCCCAGCAATGTGTCGGTTATAAATAATTATTTCCAAAAAGGTAGTAGTGGTAAGTGCGGAATTACCGCGGCCGTTACGTCATTTTTAAATGCGAACGGCAACGTATTTTCGGGCAATAAGTATACAGACGGCTCCACGGTTTCGTATTAGCAGCTGCCTCTCCTGTGCTTACATCTTCCTAGATACACATGCACGCTCATAAACAGCGCTGTGAAATACCTGACAGTAAATATCAGCCCGCTATTGTACGATTTTCAGACAATAGTACAAAGGGGGCTACATGGGTTTCATAGATGATTTGCAGTCAAAGGCGTACGCTAATTCTGACGGCAAAGTATCGATTGACGATTTAAATGCCATACGGAACAAGAGTAATGGTTCGTTAGTGGATCAGCTTAAGGAAAAGGCTCATAAAGCGCGTGATGGCCGAGTATCGCCAGAAGACGCATGGAGCATTGACTTTGGCGTGGCTGTGAAGCGCTTTGAGCGGTCGTTTTAAACTAAGATAGAGTTAGCGTATCGGTGATGTGAAAGAACTGTGAGTATTTCCGAGCGTACCCCAGAGTAGCAAGCTAAATATCCACAACTCTCAGCAAATTTTCATATACGCTCCAACCGATCCATGATACTGTTAAGCAATAGCATTATTGGTTGGGTGGGGAGAAGAAAATGGCAAAATCTTTTAGGAGAGTTGCGTCGCTTTTTGGCGCAGTGGTTTTTAGTTTTTCGGTAACACAAACAGTATTATTTCCAAATAGAGCATTAGCCGCAGCGACTGGTGTAGTGGTTGGCTCGCCGGTGAGTGGCATGCATAGTACAAACATACCTATTACGGGCGTATCGTTTACGGGTACGGGTACCATTCCGGTTACTTTGCGTGTGAGTTATGGAACACTCACGCTAGGAGTAACTACAGGTCTAACGTTAACAACTGCCAGCAGTGACGTTGACTTCATGGCATTTAGCGGTGACATTGCTGATGTTAATACCGCCCTTGCCAGCTTGACGTACAATCGTAGTGGCGAAACAGGCGAGGATACGCTTGAGGTGTCCGCACTAGATGACACCGAGGTGTATTACGGTGGACACATTTATGAGTACGTTGATATGGACGGGATAGACTGGGACAGCTCACTCACCGCTGCAGCGGGACTTACAAAATACGGTGAAACGGGCTACTTAACAACTATTACATCGGCTGAGGAAAACGCTTCAGGTCGACGGCAAGCGCATAGATGTCCTGCCAATGGCAGGAATCAAACCGACTGGCGAACCGGCAGTAGCCGAGATTGTTTTTGGCAAATACGGCAGGGCAGAAGATCTTGTCGGAATCGATGC
>CAZHXE010000118.1:0-3502 GCA_964536005.1 uncultured Candidatus Saccharibacteria bacterium | reverse complement strand
GGCGAGATACAATTACACGCACCGCTCCACTAACCAGCACTCAAGCGCTACGCGGAACTTCACCCTGATACAAGATTGTTGAGCCAACACCAAATGACATTTTTACGGAAGAATCAATCAACGGCTGCAAATGGTCGAGCATATATCCTAAAAGCTTCACTTTCACTTTATTTATGTACCACTCATTGTAGGTTAGTTCAAAAGATAGCGTGTAATTTTTCTTACACACTTTGTGTAAGCATCTTCATAGTTGGTTTACATTTCGCTTAGTATGATCGTTTCAGAAATAAGGAGGACTCGCCATCGAATCAAAACGTATATCGCTAAGTTAAAAGAAGTAGTGAAGATACGATAGATACAAATAGATGTGCAAAGTGATACATAAAACGTGCGCGCAGTAGACGCCACCATCGTTTATCCGCCGAGAAATAACAAGCAGGCGGGTAAGGATGTAGAAAGGATCAACATGAATATCTTGTTATGGATAGTTTTTGGAGCGATCGCAGGCTGGGTAGCCTCAATGATTGCCGATACAAATGCTGAGCAAGGCGCAATCGCTAATATCGTAGTAGGTATTATCGGAGCGCTTGTGGGTGGATTCATTGTTTCAATGCTCGGCGGCGAAGGCATTAGTGGCTTTAACCTTTACAGTCTGATAGTGGCAATTGGCGGTGCAGTAGTTGTGCTATTTGCCTGGAAACAAGTAGCACGTTAAACGGTAAGAAGTAACTGGTTTAAAGGAGGGGTGAACCATGGCACAAAAGACCGACGTAATATTCAAACGACTACAAAATTTAAAGAAAATTCAATACGACTTGGCACGAAAGATCGATCGTGCGCAGATTCAAAACGATGTAACCGAGCAGTTGGTGCTGGAAAATCGCTACAAGCAGCTGGCACTTAGAATCGAGGAATTGAATAATTACTTCTTTAACCTCGAACACAATCCGCTTAGCAGGGCAGCTGGCCGTGGCCGTATGCACTCTGCTCGTTAGTTACAAAGCTACAGAAATATCTAAACAGCGAGCTTAGCGAATACAGTATTGCCAAGCTCGCTTAACTTAAAGGAGATGCGTTCTGCGAAAAAACTGCGTATTAAACGTGGTTTTAAGCTTCAAACACCCATTATGAAAATTGCAATTGTTGCTAGTCCTTATGTTCCGGTTCCGCCAGCTAAGTATGGTGGTACTGAACGTGTGATTGCCTACTTAATTAAAGGCCTTAAAGAGGCCGGTCACGAGCCGATTCTAATTGGCCCTGGCGATTCGCAAATTGACTGCCAAATTATTCCATCAGTAGACCAAGCATTATGGTTTCCACGTCACAAAGGTGACGTAAAGGAGCATCGCAAGAAAGCCGCGGTAGCGCTAAAGCGTACCGAGGCAATCATCCAGTCGATCGCATCGACGGTAGACGTGATTCACTCTCATGACATAGACATGCTAAAATTCAAAAATTTGCCCACTGTCACCACATTACACGGGCCAATTACCTTCGAGTTGATTCCGTACTACTTACGTCGCCGGACACTGCCATATGTCTTCATCTCTAAGAACCAAACCAAAGTATTGCCTAATATGAATGCGATCGGTGTTGTGTACAACGGTATGGACCCAGCCGAATTTCCCATCGTTAATACGCCTAAGAACTATGTGTCGTTTATTGGTCGCTTTGACCGCGAAAAGAACCCGCACTTAGCAATTAAGTTGGCCCTGAGTCTTGGCCTGGATATTAAGTTGGCGGGTAAAATCGACTATTTGGGCGATGGCTACTTTGAGGAGTTTATCGAACCACACTTTAAGAACCCAAAGGTTCACTATCTTGGCGAAATCGGCTTGGACGAAAAGATTGAGCTACTTTCAAATGCTTTGTGCAACTTGCACCCAACTGGCTTCCGAGAGCCATTTGGTCTGACAGTGCTTGAAGCCGCTTATTGCGGCACGCCTACGCTGGCCATTTCGCGCGGATCGATGCCTGAGCTCATAATCAATGACCAAACTGGTGTTTTAGTCGAAGACTTCGAGGAAGGCTTTATGGCCTTCGAGAAAGCGCGAAAGTTAGACCGCATTAAAATCGCAGAATATGCCCGGTCCACCTTTAACTACAACAACATGGCGCGTGATTATGTGCGGATGTATGAAAAGACAATCCAAATGCACGAGCATACGCCGCTCATGCGCAGACTGCTACGTAAAGTGAATCATTCTAAGCACCAAGTAGGGCAAAACGGGGCTCATCTGTAGGTAAAAAATTAAACAGATGTAAAAACCTATAGCATTTCGCACATAAATACGCTATACTGCGCCGATGCCTCAAAACATTCGTAACATCGCAATTATCGCACACGTCGACCATGGTAAGACCACCTTGGTCGACGCTCTTTTGAAACAAACTCACACCTTCGAAGCGCATCAGGCCGAGATGTCGCAGGATCTGATTATGGATTCCTCCGACCAAGAACGAGAGCGTGGTATTACCATTACTGCCAAGATCACTGCCATTACATACAAAGATGTGCATATCAACATTATTGACACGCCAGGCCACGCCGACTTTGGCGGCGAAGTAGAACGAACCTTGCACATGGCAGATGGCTGTTTGCTGATTGTCGATGCCCAAGAAGGCCCTATGCCGCAAACTAAGTTTGTACTAAAGCATGCGCTCAAAGCCGGACTCAAGCCACTCGTCGTTATTAACAAAATTGACAAACCAGCAGCCCGCATAAGCGAAGTAGAAGACGAAGTTGCCGATTTATTCCTAGAGCTCGCCACTACCGAAGACCAGCTTCATTACCAAACCTTCTACGCAATTGGGCGCGATGGTAAGGTGTGGGCAGAACTGCCTACCGATCCTTCAGTCGAACAATCCGTCACGCCGATTATGGATGCGATCATCGAGACCGTTCCTGCCCCGCATGTTAGCGACGGCGGCTTCCAGCTACTCGTCACGGCGCTGTCATGGGACACCTACGCGGGTAAGCACGTGATTGGCAAAATCGAGCGTGGTACGATCACTCCGGGCACGTCAGTTGCGCTAATTGATGGCCTCAATAACACCACGATCGGAACATACCGAATTGACAAAGTCTTTGGCTTCCGTGGCCTCACTAAGTTCGAGAAGCAATCAGCCGAAGCAGGCGAAATTATCTCACTCACTGGCATAAAAGACGGTCATATCGGCCAAACAGTCGCCGACCCGGCATTTCCAGATGCACTGCCAACCATCGAGCTTGAACCACCAACCATCAGTATGTTCCTCGGCCCAAATACCTCGCCGCTAAAAGGCCAAGAGGGCGATTTTACGACCTCGCGCCAAATTGGCGATCGACTTGAGCGTGAACTCGAAACCAATATCGGACTCAAAGTGCGTCCAGAAGGTATTGGATTTGTACTTGAAGGCAGGGGAGAGCTACACCTTAGCGTGTTGATCGAAACTATGCGTCGCGAAGGCTATGAATTTGAAGTCGGCCGCCCACAAGTTGTCTTCCAAAAAGGCGATGATG
>CAZHXE010000117.1:0-3581 GCA_964536005.1 uncultured Candidatus Saccharibacteria bacterium | reverse complement strand
ATCCAAAAGGCCCCCGCACTCACCCTATGGGAGAACGAGTAAAGTCGGCTCTTTTCAACACGATTCAGGCTGAAATTCCTGGTGCTCGTGTGCTTGACGCGTTTGGAGGCAGTGGGGCGCTTGGCATTGAAGCTTTAAGCCGTGGTGCATCATTTGTTCAGGTCATTGAACGAGATTTTAGGGCCTTTAAAGTGATTGAGCAAAACTTTGCAAACATCGGTGCACCCCATGATACGTACGGGATGAAAAAAGGTGACTGCGCAACCTGGGCAAAGAAAAACCCAAAAGAAATTTTTGATGTTATTTTACTCGATCCACCTTATGACGAGCTGAATTTATCCACAGTCAGAATACTAGTTGACCTTTTACCTGACAACGGGCTTATGGTATTATCACATTCAGGTAGGGAGGCAGTACCGACCGTGACAGATAAGGTTGTTGTGGTGGACGATCGTATTTACGCAGGCGCGGCACTGTCTTACTACCGTAAGGTAGAAGACTAATCAAACTCAGCACCTGGCAAGCTCGCATGTGCGAGTTTTTTTATTTCTCATTCGTTAACCTTTACAGATTTCAGCCGAGATCTTTTCTAACGCGTTCGATTCTGATAGGATAGTCCTTAAGAATTACTCCTGCCGGAGTGGTGAAATTGGTATACACGCATGCCTTAGGAGCATGTGCCCTTGTGGCGTGAAGGTTCAAGTCCTTTCTCCGGCACCAAGAAAAATGCCTCGCATGTTTGCGGGGCTTTTTTCTTGAAGAAGAGAGGACTTGAACCGTAGGCGTAAACAGCCGGTGGCTGTTTACGGAATCCACGCCCGTGGGCGAGCGAGCATTGCAACTTCAGTGAAGTTGCAATGTTGCCGAGCGAGTAAAACGAGTTCAAGTCCTTTCGCTATGATGTACTCTATGAAGTCAGAATTACTAGATTATACTTTCGATGTTGAGCGTCAAAGCTGTAGTAGAAATAACCAACCCCTTAAAAAGCGAGCCTTCTGCTGATAATATCCAAATCAGTGTCTGGGCAGCGTGTTCAGGCTTGTACATGAGAGCAGAGATATGACTACAGCGGTAATTAAGGGTTTCGCTGACCTGGCGGTACTCGAGGATACAGCAATCTTCGTCTCCGGCCCTGTTCTGGTAAGCCAAGACGATATAAATCGATTCGCAGAGCTAACGGGCGATCACAACCCAATCCATGTTGACCAGGCGTATTGCCAAGCCGGAAGGGGGCTCCCCGGCGTATACACGACCATCGCGCATGGCATGTTCACTGCGAGCATAGCCGTAGCAACAATGCAGGCAAACTTGACCGTGGCGGGTCATGATGTATATGTACGCGGGCAAGAAACCAAGTGGAGTGCCCCAGTTCCGGCGGGCTCAAATTTGGTGATTGAAGTCGTAATGACTGACAGGATAAAGGACCTGCCTCGTCAGAACAGATTCGAGTTCTGGGTGAGGTGCAATGTCTACACCCAGCAAGATGATGGATCGCGCAAACTTGCTGCAGTAGTAGAGACTCACATACTCGCGTCAAAGCGAGAGCAATCGGAATAACAAGAGACATATTAATTGCAGTAAAGTTGACGTTGCATAAGCTCTCTCAGATGTGTCCCGGGCTCGTCAAGTGGCGACGTAGCCCGGGGCATGGAATTAAAAGTGCGCCAATTTTGCTCACCGAAGTAAGTATGCTAAAATACCCCTGTTATGAAATTGTCCACCAACCCATATAAAGGCGCCAGAGACTTCTACCCAGAAGATCAACGCGTCCACAACCACATTATCAACACCTGGAAAAAGGTAGTAGAGCGCTATGGCTATGAAGAATACAATGCTCCTATCTTAGAGCTGACCGAGCTCTACGCCGCAAAATCCGGAGAGGAAATTGTAAATCAGCAGACCTACCGTTTCACAGACCGCGGTGGGCGTGACATCTCTATCCGTCCAGAAATGACTCCTTCGGTATCGCGCATGGTAGCCGCAAAACGCCAGGAAATTGCATATCCTGCACGTTGGTACTCTGTTCCCAATCTGTGGCGATACGAGCGCCCCCAGCATGGCCGGTTGCGCGAACACTGGCAGCTTAACGTAGATGTATTTGGCGTAGCTACCATCGACGCCGAGCTTGAGCTAATCATGATTGCTTCAGACATAATGAAGTCCTTTGGCGCAACTCAAAAGATGTACACCATTAAAGTTAACAGTCGCAAGCTTACTGCGCTTATCATGGCAAACTACCTCGCGCTCGACTCTGTCCAGTCGCACATGATGATTAAACTGCTTGATCGCAAAGACAAAATCCCAACAGAAACATTTATGTCTGAAGCCTCGGTTATCTTTAATGATGAGCAGCGTAAGGACGGCATGGTGAAGCTCGAAAAGTTGGTAGCAGCAGAAAGCATGGCTGACCTGCCTAAGGAAATTCTTGAAAGCGAGTACGTCAAGAACATCCAGGTTATGTTTACGTATCTTAAGGAGCACGGCGTTCAGAATGTCGTATTTGACGTATCACTCATGCGTGGCTTCGATTATTACACCGACATTGTGTTTGAAGTATTCGATAACCACCCAGATAATAACCGCTCCATGTTCGGTGGCGGTCGCTACGATGGTCTCGTCGGTCTGTTCGGTGTAGAGCCAGTGCCCACCGCTGGCTTTGGCATGGGTGACGTAACCATCGAGAATTTCTTGCGTGCACACGAACTCTTGCCAGCTTTGCATTCCACAGCCGATGTTTGGCTTATACCTGTAGGCGATACGCTTCGCCAAGTGCAAGGCCTAGCCAAAATTATGCGCGACGAAGGCGTAAACGTTGCGGTAGATATATCAGAACGCAAAACCGAAAAGCAACTACGCAGCGCAGCCAAGGCGTCGGTCAAATACGTCATGTTTGTTGGTGAGCAGGAACTTGGCGATGAGCAATTTAGCCTTAAGGATCTACAGAGTGGAGAAGAGAGCCACATGAGCCTTGAGCGCATCATCACGAAGGTGATTGACTACAGGTATAAAGACGACATTGTCGACTAACTGTATAAGTCATAAACGTTAAAGATAAATCCCATTTTGTTACAGAGGAGTAAGTATGAAGTCATCAGTCCAATCAACCAGTGATACCGTAGCGGTCTTAAGCATAGAGTCCGAAGCAGGAGATCTTACTTCGGTAAAAAAAGCTACGCTTACCAAGCTGCGTCCACAAGTATCTGCCCCAGGCTTCAGAAAAGGTAAGGTGCCGCTTAATATTGTTGAAAAACAAGTTGATGACAACTACTTCAAGTCTCAGTTCCTCGATGAAGCTCTGACCCACTTATACCGTATGGCCCTTTCAGAGCATGACCTACGTCCGCTCTCCTCGCCTGAAGTCGAAATCACAAAGTTTGTGCCATTCGACGACCTTGCATTTAAAGCCACTGTTCAGGTAGTTCCGCCAATAAAGTTACCTGACTATACAAAAGTCAAAGTTAAGCCACAAACCATTGCTGTAGAGCAAAAAGAGATCGACGAAGTCGTCGAGAACCTGCAGCGCCGCCTCGCCGAGAAGAAGCTAGTCGACCGCGCGCTCAAGACTGGCGACGAAGCTACCA
>CAZHXE010000116.1:0-3632 GCA_964536005.1 uncultured Candidatus Saccharibacteria bacterium | reverse complement strand
GTCATGTACAGCAATCGCCGTTAACTCAATAAGTACTTTGCCAAACACATCAAATGTTTCACCAATAAATTCCAGAATCATAACTTGCTTTATTTTCGCTTATGCTTCGATAGCTGTAAAGGTCTTTACGATTAAAACACTAGTTTAGCTGGAGTTTACTTCACATGTTCGCTTATTTCGGCCACGCTGTCGTGGTAGTTGGTTGTCCATTGGGTGACTTCTGTACCATCGGTGTTAACCTGTACCATAACGTGCTGCGTTGGGATATTGTACCGCTTCGCTAGTGACTGTCCTTCTGGCGAGTCATAGTCGACTTTAAGAATAGTCAAATTATTTGGAATAGCTGCTGCCTCCAGATTACGATCAACTGCCACGCAGATGTTGCACCAGCCAGCGTAAAAAAACAGTACATTGTGCTTGGTTATGGAATGTTCTAACGCGGATTGCGAGTAGTTAATAATCTCGCCTTCACCGGTGCTGGGAAGTGTGATGTCGCCTTGTTTTCGCTCAGATGCGAATGGCCGAGTTTGTGCTGCTGGTTCCGGCCGCGTCAAAAACCAAGCGCCACCCGCTACAACAACGACGCTTACGATTGCCGCTCCCACCTGCATTTTTGTAAGCATAACAGCCCCCCGGTAGATTCACTACATAAAGTGTTTATCGCGTAAAACTACATCCAGCTTATTACGATCAAAGCCGACAATGACGATATTCTCGATTTCAATGACTGGCACACCTAGCTGATTGGTTTTTTCGAGTACGCGCTCGTATGCTTCGCCGTCACTGGTAATGTCACGCTCTTCAAAAGGTGCGCCGATAGTATGCAAATAGTTCTTTGCCATGTGGCAAAACCCACATGTTGGTGTGGTATAGACAACGATCTTCGGTGTTGATGGCTGTTCTTCAGAGTCCATGTTTAATCATTACCATGCTATATACATACAGATTAGCGGATCAGCTGCGATTTGGCTATCCTTCATGCTTCACGATCACTTCGAACACTGCTATGAGGGCAAGAACAGCGGTAACAGATGCGGCGATGAGGCTGAGGAGCGCATACGAATCGCCGATAAATATGGCGATCAGCAAGCTGAAGCCTGCAGCCAGCGGCAATGCAAGCCGGATGCTATGCAGAAGCTTAGCCATGATGAATATAATCACAATTCCACCTACGTAAAGCGGGAGACCAGTTTGCGGCTGAGTGAAGAGGTGTTCCAGCCAGGATGTACTTTGGTTATGAAATTGTTCGGCGTGGGCGTATCTGGCTGGATAAGTAGTGAATATATGCGACACAATCATACCTTCACTCTATCACAGCAGATGACAGGTTCTGAATAGCCCGATTTATGTTGTGCATTAGATTACACGCAATGTACGAATTTATTTTGTAATGTACAATGGGCGCATGAGTGAGACTACCGAAAGTACAGTACCAGAAGAAAAAAAGCTTTTTAAGGTTGACCGTAACAAACTCGCTTTACTGATTTTTGCGGGTTTTGTAACGGGTGTCGTGTGGTTTATTGCTATGCGAGTTATTTTGTATACTCCCCGATCGCCGCACTTCCACGCTAACTTCGCCGTAGTTATAAACGGCAAAAAAGAGACATTTCAGGAGCCTACCTTTTACGAGGAAGTCAGCAGTTGTGGCGAGATAGATGACAACCCACTAACCAGGGTGCACATGCACGACCAAATTGGCGATGTGGTGCATGTACACGACGGTAGTGCTACCTGGGGCAACTTTTTCGAAAATCTTGGCTTTGCTTTGGGCGACAATGTTTTATACGCACGCAATAAGTCGTATGTCGATGGCCAGAATGGTGAGCTGCATTTTATTTTGAATGGTAAATCGGTAGTTTCTATCGCCAACAAAACCATCAAGAGTGAGGACAAGCTCCTGGTGAGCTTCGATAAGCCGTCGGCAGATTTTGAAACACAGTACGCCGAGGTGGCTACTAGCGCTGCTGAGTATAACCGCACTGCTGATCCATCTGCCTGCAAGGGCTCAGATGACGGCAAGTTTATGTCGCGCCTGCGCGACGCGCTTGGTATTCGTTAAGCAGCTTTTAGGTTTAACGACCGCTTCTGAAGCCGATTGCAGCGATCACGAAGCTAACGATCATGTTTACGCCGACAATTTCAACAATTGGCAATTCTTGGTCGATGGCATACAAAAAGGTGCTGCCAAGCCAAATAATACCGATAATGCCTGCTGTGTATGGGTGCCTAGTAAATAGTAGAACTTCTTTCATGTGCTTGTCCTTATTGTACCCTATGCGTTTGTTTCCGGTGCGCGCATTTGGCGGGCGCTCATCGCTTGACGCAATTGTTTGATAAGTGGAGCGAAGAACATGGGGTCGGACTCGATGAGGCTTTGCATCCAGTCGCTAATGACATTAACTGCCATTTCAAAATCCATGGTCTCTCCCCTGCCCTTCAGCACGAACGACTCTGACTTTACCTCATCAATCGCCTGCTTAATGACATGCGGGATATGCGAATCAACCAGGTTGAGCGCTTCTAGCAAGCTGATGTAGCCATCCGCGGTGCGGAGCGTCACGATAGTGCCTGCATCCATCACTACGTTGAGCGAAAATTTATTGCCGTCGTTGACCACACGGTTCATGATGGTCGAGACCCTGCCGGTCTTCATGAGCGTCTCGATATCTACTTGTTTTGCGCTTGTGTTTAGCGCGCTCTGAGCTGCCTTGCGGATTTCCATCATGACGTCCGATGAAGTGTACTGGTCGGTGGTGAGCAGCCCGGACAAAGAATTGATCGCTCTGTATAAGTCTGGCGTAAAGTAGCGCATACCATTTATGAATGTAATGCCGGGGTCAAACTCGCCATTGCAAATGCCCACCACATCTTCCATGAGTATCATAAAGGCTTTGCGGTCTATGGGCGGTACTCCCGCAATGCCAAAGTCTACGATCCCAACCTGATTTTGCGGTAAAAGGATCAGATTCCCTGGGTGTGGATCGCCAAATATCTTGTCTGCCACAAAGATGCTCTTAATGAGCTCCCTGCCAAGCACTTCCATTTGCTGATGCAGGTCAGAGCCAAGTGTTTGCTGAACGTACTCGGCCGGGTCTTTACCTGTATCGCGCGCCATGATCAGTTGGGTCATAGGCAAACCATGAATGTAATCCTGTACAATCACCTGATTAGTAGACAGTTCGGTATATGTTTTGGGAATGACAATGTGCCTACTGTTCGCAAAATACTCGTGGAAAAACAGCGCATTCTGGATCTCTAGGGTATAGTCGGTTTCGCGTAGTACTACGGCACGAAAGTCACGGTAAAATGAACCCACGTCTGTTGCAATCTTAAAATGATTGCGCAGCAGATTCACAATTATGCAAATCGTGCGCAGATCGCTTTTAAGGTTTGCAGTAATACTCGGTCGCAAAACTTTGACTATCAAGTGCTGACCACTCGCGTGGCGGGCAAAATACACCTGCCCGAACGAGCCACAGGCAAAGGGCGTCGTATCGCACTGCACGATTTGCTTGTCGTAGTTTGGGCCGAGTTCCCGCGTTAGGAACAAATTAATATCAACAGGATCTGC
Organism: uncultured Candidatus Saccharibacteria bacterium; assembly: GCA_964536005.1. Classification (GTDB taxonomy): domain Bacteria; phylum Patescibacteriota; class Saccharimonadia; order Saccharimonadales; family JBPEXE01; genus CAZHXE01. The sequence goes on along the minus strand of CAZHXE010000116.1, from coordinate 61 downwards.
CGTTACGGCATCATACACTGCCATTTTTTGCGTAACGGTAAGGTGACTAAAAAAGCGCGTT
>CAZHXE010000115.1:0-3633 GCA_964536005.1 uncultured Candidatus Saccharibacteria bacterium | reverse complement strand
TGCATTATTTATTAACGTGCTGTGTAAAAACTACGTGCTGAATCGCGCTGAAAGTCCTTGCAATGTGTGCAGTCTATGTAAGCCCAAAATAACGCGCTGAACGCAGCTCATTTCACAAACACTATGCATAGTAGACGAGCCTACTGATGCACACCATGGGTATTAATTATGCGTCATTTTTAGTCGTATCTTCTGAACAATTTGTGGCCATAATGTATTGCCATTTTTGCGAAGCAAGGAGCCGGAATATTACTACGCGCATGAATCTGTGGATAAGTTTTAGTGAGCGTAAGCAGAATGTTATTGACAGTCCCTATCCTGGGTTTTAAGATGTTATCAGCACTTGAATAAAAAAAGTGCTCAAAAATAAAAACGCCAAGACAAACAACGGCTTCTCGCAAGCCGTTGTTTTATGGGACAAACTCCAGTCCCATAAAAGTTCAAACCAACAACCAAACCCGCTCAGACCCGGCCCTCCTCTTCACAGGCCGGGTCTTTAATTTCTGCAATTTTTTTTGATGCATGCTTTATTCAATTTTGAATTTATTGCCCGACACAAAGCGTGCAATGACAGCATTATGAGTGACAGAAATATAAATAATTACATTCAAAATATGAGTCATTTTACACGAAGCCTAGCCGTCACTCTGGCTACAAAGCGGGTGGATTTGCAGCTACATTCCTAACCATCCATAGCTCATTTTCAACCACAAACAACATGTACAAAGTATGTACTTCTTGCCCCAAAATAAAGCACATTGATTTATGCGATGCGCCAAACAAAGCCATACAAAAACACACAAGACTCCAAAACAAAAAGCCTTCCCGATCGTCAAACGAAGTGAGAAGGCCTTCTGCGAATAACAGCATGGTGGAGCCGAGGGGAATTTAACCCCTGTCCGCCCGGTGGCAGCAGTCTTTCTACAGGCTTAGTCTATTTATGGTTTGCTCATGACACCTTAAAAACAAACAAAATGATGCATGAGTGCTCCAAAAGGTTCTGATACACCTGCTATGGAACGCTTGCAAGAGTGTACGGGCCAGAAAAATATGTCACCTTGAGCCAACCATCTGACGTCATCGGCTTAGGCGGTGCAGCAACTTAGGCTACAACAGCAGCAGGCACCATAGGAGTGAATAGACTCTTGATGCTAGCTACCAAAGAATTTGCTTTTGCAATTATTGATTCGAATTCTTAAAAAGAACTCTAGCGCAGTAACGCTACGCTAAACGACCTGCATACAACTAACTGTCAATGTCCAAGCGTCGAAGCACATACAGCCCCGCGTACCTATATAATAGCATAATCACTACTAAAATACAAAATGGCCTCCTCTCCTACATCCGCAGCGAGTATAGTAGTTCCTAGGCAGAGTGCATGGAATCGTCCTAGGCTCTGTAGCATTTCGGACATACACATCTTGGCTCGAGATATACGGAAGGTAGAGCATGACCGAAGACATCACAGGCGAAGAACTATCAGTTGAGTACTTGCCGACATATTGCGAGGTTGTAATAAGCAATGCCGCGGGCGGCTTACGAGACTTCACGGAGCGACTCCGTGATGATTTCGTGCGTGAACTTCAAGCCATTCTGGCAACGCTAGTCTTAGGCAACACCGACACGCGGAAACCAATTACGGTCGATGTGCTTGGCGTATCACCCAGCGACGATCGCCTCCAAGGTGGACATAACATCGTCATCTTGCTTGGCGTGGGGCCTACTCATCATCTCGCTTCTGGCCTTGACCTGAACCGATTCTACTCGGCCATGCTTGTGCCAGCACTCCGGCGGCTCTTCGGACAGACCTTTCAGATCGCCAACGTAAGGCTACGGATAGAGATGAAGCATTGCTCATCCCTGGAAGTGAGGATGGGCGTAGTTCCGTAGCTCAACAACCATTGTCCGTCGAAGCCCCGCCCGGTATAGCTATCGGGCGGGGCTTCCTCCAACTCAATACATCGCTATAAAAGTTTCTCATCCTACTCTAAGCTGCGACCTCCTACACTTCTTACCATGGTCGCAACCGTCAAATCTAGCTGTATCATCGGCTATGAAGCCAAAATTATCGATGTAGAAACCGACACCAGCAACAGCCTACCTGGCATTGTTATTGTTGGCCTGGGGACAAAGTCAATTGACGAATCCAAGGAGCGCATCAGGAGCGCCATCAAGAACAGTCAGTTATCTAACCCTAAAAAACGCATTACCATCAACCTATCCCCTGCCAACCTACCCAAAGATGGCTCACACTTCGACCTACCCCTTAGCTTAAGCATTCTGCTGCAATCAGAACAAATCCCTGCTGATTGCCTTCGCAACAGCTTAGCCGTGGGCGAATTGGGCTTAGACGGCGATATCAAGCCCATCCAGGGTGTCATCGGCCACGTAATTGGCGCCCGAAAGGCTGGAATCAGGCGAGCCTTTATTCCGTACGATAACTATCAAGAAGCCTCACTCATTAGCGGTATCGAGCTAGTGCCAATTCGGAACTTGCGGCAGATAGTCGACCACCTAACCGATACTGTTCGCATAAAACCGCCCGATCCAAGCGATTCGCCAGAAGCAAGTAATCCCGCCTCTTGTCCTGATTTGTCAGAAGTCGTCGGCAACCAATTTGCCAAGAAAGCGCTTGAGATTGCAGCCGCGGGCTGGCACAACATCATGCTAAGCGGCCCTCCTGGTGGCGGCAAGACGATGCTCGCCAGCTGTTTGCCGGGTATATTGCCGCCCTTAAACGAAGAGCAGATGATCGAGACAAGCTACATTCATAGTCTGCATAATGAAAGCGGTGCAAAATCGCAGGTCATGCTCTCGCCTCCGTTCAGAGCACCACACCATACCGCATCAACTACCTCTCTGGTGGGCGGCGGCCAGCACCCCAAACCCGGCGAGGTGAGCCTGGCCCATAACGGTGTACTATTTCTCGATGAAATTCCTGAGTTTAACCGCTCATGTCTCGAGGCATTACGGCAGCCTCTCGAAGCAGACAGTATCCAAATTGCCCGAGCCAGTTCAAGCGTCCACTTCCCTGCCCGCTTTATGCTAGTTGCAACCCGTAACCCATGCCCCTGCGGCAACTATGGCGACCAGCAGCTTGAATGCAATTGTCTGCAAGCAAGCATCGACAAATATCAGCAAAAACTATCCGGACCATTGCTTGATCGAATCGATATTCAAATTAATGTCGGCCGAACTCGTCACGAGCTACTTTTAAAGGGAGGAGGCAAAACAGAAGAGTCTTCCACCTCTGTTAGATCACGCGTAATCCATGCACAAAAAATACAACACAATCGTCAAGGCAGGCTTAATTCTCGGCTTACGAAGTCTGAGATCCAAACAATCGCTAAAGTTGCACCAGAATCACTCACGTATTTAAATCGTATCGCCGAACAGCTCAATATCTCTCCACGAAGCTACATTAAAATTTTGCGCACTGCCCGAACAATAGCCGATTTACGATCCGAAAATAGCGTTCAAAAACATGATATTGTCACTGCACTGCAGCTACGCATATAAAGCGAGCTTTACCGCTTGACGTACAGGGGTGGAATCTGATATACTCCCGCGGTACAAACAGGAGAGTTCCCATAGCCCAAGATAGAGCCCGCGTCAATGAAGCCATTCGCGCTC
>CAZHXE010000114.1:0-3650 GCA_964536005.1 uncultured Candidatus Saccharibacteria bacterium | reverse complement strand
ACCTATATCAACCAGAGATTCCGCCTGTTGATTTAGTAATCCGTACATCTGGCGAACAACGCTTGAGCAATTTTATGGTCTGGCGCACGGTATATTCGGAATTTTGCTTTACCAAGACGTTATGGCCCGACTTTGGCGAGGCTGAATTAAAAGAAATAGTAAACGAATACAATTCGCGCAACCGACGCTACGGCGCATAGCCGTCGAGAGGGCATAGAGGCAAGCGCACCACATGATACAATAGGAGGGATGATGATATTTATTGCACTACTGTTTTTTATTATCTTAATCGTGGTTCACGAGTATGGGCATTTCTTGGCAGCGAAGCGCAATGGCGTTGAAGTCGAGGAGTTCGGTATTGGCTTTCCGCCCAAAGTAGCCGGCAAGACATTTGGCAAAGGAATTTTTAGGAGTTATTACACACTCAACTTGTTGCCGCTTGGGGGTTTTGTACGACTAAAAGGCGAGAGCGATGCAGACAAAGTCGAAGGTGGCTTTGGGCGAGCTAGTTTTTGGGTTAAAACCAAAATCATTCTTGCCGGTGTGACCATGAACTTCCTGATAGCATGGATAATTTTCACTGGCTTGGCACTAACCAGTATTCCTTCGATTGTTGAAAATCAGTACTCGGTCAGTGGCGGTAAGTCATTACGTGATTATGTCGCGGCAGGGCTTGTAGAAGAAAATACACCTGCAAAACGTGCAGGAATAGAAGTGGGCGACAAGATTGTCAGCATTGACGGCGTTATCATCGACACAACGCAGAAAATGTTTGACACGACCGAGTCACTTGCCGGAAAAACCGTTAAAATTGCATATCAACGTGGTAGCGGGGCAACGCAAACTAGTGAAGTTACGCTAAACACCACTGAGTCCAATTTGCCCTATCTAGGCATTGGTCCGGCGCAGATCGAAACCAACCGCTACAACATCATTGACGCGCCTATCGTTGGAGCAGGCACAACGCTACAGCTTACTAAAGAAACATATCGCGGACTTGGTCAATTGGTCAGCAACTTGGTTGGTGGCGAGTTTTCAGAGGCTGGCGACAAAGTGTCGGGTCCTGTTGGAGTGTTCGTTATCCTCGATAACGCATCGGTCTTTGGGTTTGAATATCTGCTGTTCTTTATTGGCGTAATATCGCTGACACTAGCGATCATGAACTCGTTGCCGATTCCAGCGCTGGATGGAGGCAGGTTATTCGTAAGCGGCTTGTTCAAATTGCTAAAGCGGCCACTCAGCAAACAGACTGAATCTGCAATACATGGCACCGGTTTTGCGCTGCTTATGGTTCTTATCGTACTCATTAGCGTCATCGACGTACGTAGGTTCTTCTAAAGCAATGCGCTACACGCCCTCCGCCGATCTAAAGAAATCGCATGGTAAAGAGTCTGGACTACCTGATGGCGAAATTACTTGGGGGCCGTGGACAACATTTGGCGTCGGCTTTGCTGCGTATCTTGCGCCGCAGCTCATTGTTGGCTCGTTTGTAGCAGTTTACGCAGCTATTAATAACAAAGATATTGATTCGCTGCTTGGTGAGGCGCCGAATGTGTGGCTTAATTTCTTAGTTTCGCTTGCCATATCGCTGGTAGGTGCGTGGATGATTTTTGAATTTATTCGCAGACGCAATGTTTCATTCCAAAAAATTGGTATTCGCAAAACTAAGATTGAGGACGTGTTGCTGAGCATACCCGGCTATGTTGTTTATTTCTTGTGCCTGGTTGTGGCATTTCAGGTTATCACCACTTTGCTGCCGGGGCTTGACCTCGACGAAGAGCAGGTTACTGGTTTTGAGCCTGGTGGCACCCCCGAGACGATACTGGCATTTTTTGCTCTTGTAATTGTCGCGCCTCTATTCGAAGAGTTTCTGTTTCGTGGGTTTATTTTTCAGTCTCTTGCCAAGCGGTGGGGGTTTTGGGCGGCCTCGCTTTCGGCCAGCGCATTATTCGCTCTAGCGCATGGACAGATGAATGTCGCGATTGATACCTTTATTCTGGGCACTATAGCAGCTTGGTTGGTTTGGCATACAAAGTCCCTGTGGCCTGCTATAATGTTGCATGGTATAAAAAATATGGTGGCCTTTGTTATTTTGTATGTCATTAAGTAATGAGCATTACCAGTCGTACGTCGCACCCATTCCGGCCTAGGGCCGTATATTTGTTTTAACTCATTTTTCTCCATACCAAGCAATAAGCAAAAGGAAACGACTATGAAACGCAGTCAATTATTTATCAAAACCCGTAAAGAGGCACCTGCCGAAGAAGTTGCCAAGAACGCGCAGCTGCTGATTCGTGCCGGGTATGTCTATAAAGTGATGGCCGGTGTGTATGCGTACACGCCGCTTGGTCTGCGTGTGATTGAGAAAATCAAGCAGATCGTGCGTGAAGAAATGGACGCAATCGGCACACAGGAACTCATCATGACTTCATTGCAAAAACAAAGCACATGGGAGCAGACAGGTAGATGGGATGACGAAGTAGTGGACATTTGGTTCAAGACGCAGCTTAAGGATGGTACTCCAGTGGGACTCGCTTGGTCACACGAGGAAATCATCATTGAGATGCTCAAAGACCACATCGAGAGCTACAAAGATTTACCCGTTAACGTGTACCAGTTTCAGACCAAGATGCGCAATGAGTTACGCTCGAAAAGCGGCATCATGCGTGGACGTGAATTCGTTATGAAGGATGCATACTCATGCAGCATTAATGCTGAGCAGCACGAGCAATACTACCAAGCCAGTATCGAAGCCTACATGCGTGTGTTCAAGCGCTTGGGCATTGGCGATGATACGTATGTTACTTTCGCGTCAGGCGGGGCATTTACGCAGTTTAGCCATGAATTCCAGACTGTCTGTGAAGCAGGCGAGGATATCACATACATTAACGCCGAGAAGAACATTGCCATCAACGAAGAGGTGCTAGACGACAAAACCCTCAAAGACCTTGGTGTTACACGTGATGAGCTGACCGCCACCAAGACAGCCGAAGTAGGCAATATTTTCAACTTTGGTACTCAAAAAAGCGAGGATACCGACTTTACGTTTACTGATGAAAAGGGCGAGAAGCAATTTATTCATCTAGGCTCGTACGGCATTGGCGTTACGCGCGTTATGGGTGTGATTGCTGAGAAATTCTCCGATGACAAAGGCCTGGTGTGGACAGGAGGCATTGCACCATTCGAGATTTATTTGGTACGAATTGGCGATGACGAGACCGTTACCAAGCAGGCCGATGAACTTTACGAAAAGCTGAAAGCTGCCGGCAAAGAAGTGCTGTACGATGATCGCAATGAGCGGGTGGGCGCTATGCTTGCCGACGCCGACTTGCTTGGCATGCCTCTGCGCGTAGTAGTGAGCGAGAAATCACTGGCCGCTGGTGGTGTCGAGGTAAAAGAACGTACGTCAGAGGAGAGTAAAATCATCTCTGTTGACGCGTTGCTCGAATCTAGCAAAAAATAGCTCACACCTGAATCATGAAAGAGCCTTACGACGAAATCATACAGCTGCTAGATTCAGCCAAAGTTCCGTATGAAATTAGTACCCATGGGCGGGCGGTGACAAGCCACGACACCGTTCGCCAAACTGGCTTTGACATTCGCAGTGGTGCTAAGAGCATCGTATTCAAAGATAAAACCGGCTTTAAATT
>CAZHXE010000113.1:0-3716 GCA_964536005.1 uncultured Candidatus Saccharibacteria bacterium | reverse complement strand
CCCAACGGCTATCGATCGCAATGCGAGGGCGATAGATATCCGTATCAAGTCAGCTGGCGAGGCGGAGCAAACCATCCGTTCGGCAGTGCGCTCGCTAGTTGAGATTACGCACAACGTTGGTCTGGCTACTATTGGCGGGTCACTATACGTGCGTGGTTTTGCTAGCTTATTTGCGCAACCTGAGCTCATGGAAGCCAGGGCGGCGCTAGAAGTTGCTAAACTGCTCGACAACCTAGAGCCGTGGCTACGCGAAGCTGCCCCAAATGAGCCACTCAGCGTGTTCATCGGCCGTGAAAACCCGGTCGGTAAAAGCTCAAAATCTACGCTCATTATTTCGCGTTTTCGCTCGCCATTCTCCGACCATAGCTATATCGGAGTTTTGGGGCCAACGCGCCAAGATTACCGTACGGTCATGAATTTAGTCGGCCACACTGGCCGCGCTTTAGAACAAGTATTAGCGGAGTAATAACATGCCAAAAAAACCAAAGAAAGATGAAGAACTCGAGCAGCAGCTCGCGGAACTAACAGCCGACCTGCAGCGTGTGCAAGCCGACTTCGTTAACTACAAACGACGTGCCGACGAAGATCAGAAGCGAGCCGTAATCATCGGGCGCGAGGGTACAATCCGTACATTGTTGCCAACTATCGACAACATCGAACGGGCGCTTTCCCATGTGCCAGATGATCTGGCCGATCACAGCTTCATTAAAGCGCTGCAATCAGTTGCCAAGAAGCTGGAAGCTGATCTAAAAGCCATGGGGCTTCAGAAGCTCGTCGTGCTGGACCAAGAGTTCGACCCAGAAACCATGGAAGCCGTGAGCATGGACGAAGAAGGTGAGGGTGAGCGCGAGGTAGTGATCGAGGAACTGCAAAGTGGCTACACCTTTGGCGGCGAAGTCATTAGGCACGCAATGGTACGAGTCGGGAGACAATAAGATGTCAAAAACCAGAAGTGCATTAACACATTGAATCAAGCAGCAAACGAATAAGGAGAATATATGGGAAAAATTATCGGAATCGATTTAGGAACAACCAACTCGGCAATGGCCGTTATGGAAGGCGGCAAGCCAGAAATTATCACGAACAGTGAAGGCAACCGAACCACGCCGAGCGTAGTGGCAATCAAAAAAGGCAAAGACGACGAAAAAGGTGAGCGCTTGGTTGGCCAGGTGGCAAACCGTCAACGCGTCACTAACCCAACCAACACAATTTTTGGTGTTAAGCGTCTTATTGGCCGCGGCATTAACGACAAAGAAGTCCAAAAAGACATCGAGCTTATGCCGTACAGCATTGTCAAATCGGGCAGCGCAGTAAAAGTTAAGATGGCTGACAAGGAATTTAGTCCTGAAGAAGTTTCGGCGATGATTCTTTCTAAGCTGAAGGCTGATGCTGAAAAGTATTTGGGTCAAGAAGTTACCGAAGCGGTCATTACTGTGCCGGCCTACTTTGACGACGCGCAACGTCAGGCTACCAAAGACGCTGGTAAGATTGCTGGCCTCGAAGTAAAACGCATTATCAATGAACCAACCGCAGCAGCACTCGCCTACGGTTTGGACAAAGAAGGCAAGGCCGACGAAAAGATCGCTGTATTTGACCTTGGCGGCGGTACATTCGACGTGTCAATCCTTGAACTCGGTGATGGAGTGTTCGAAGTAAAGTCAACCAATGGCGACACGCACCTTGGTGGTGAAGACTTCGATATGGCCATCGTTAACCACTTCTTGGAAGTGTTTAAGAACGACCACGGCGTAGACGTAAAAGATGACAAAGCTGCCATGCAGCGCCTCAAGGAAGAAGCTGAGAAGGCCAAGAAAGAACTTTCGAGCTCTCAGGAAACCGACATTAATCTGCCGTTTCTTACCGCCGATGCCGATGGTCCTAAACACTTTGAGTACAAGCTCACACGCGCCAAGCTTGAGTCGCTTGTAGCTGACCTGGTTGCTAAGGTTGATGGCCCAGTCAAGGCCGCTCTTAAGGATGCCGGTCTTGAGCCAAAGGACATCGATGAAGTTATCTTAGTTGGTGGTATGACACGTATGCCAGCTGTGGTAGAGCGTGTCGAGCAACTATTTGGCAAGAAGCCAAAACAGGGCGTGAACCCTGATGAGGTCGTAGCCGTAGGCGCTGCTATCCAAGGCGGTGTGCTGGCAGGTGATGTTAAAGACATTCTTCTACTGGATGTTACTCCGCTCTCACTTGGTGTCGAGACTATGGGTGGCGTCATGACCAAACTAATTGAGCGCAACACAACCGTTCCAACTTCAAAGAGCGAAGTCTTTTCGACCGCTGCCGACAACCAGCCACAGGTAGAAATTCATGTGTTGCAAGGTGAGCGCGAGATGGCTGAGGGCAATAAGTCATTGGGCCGCTTTGTGCTCGATGGTATCGCGCCTGCCCCACGCGGCATCCCGCAAATTGAAGTTACGTTTAATATCGACGCCAATGGTATCTTAAACGTTAAGGCTAAAGACAAAGGCACTGGCAAAGAACAGTCGATCACCATTAAAGACTCTGGCAATATGAGTAAAGAGGACATTGAAAAGGCTCAAAAAGAGGCCGAAGAACATGCCGATGAAGATGCTAAAAAGAAAGAAGTAGTAGAGGCCAAGAACCTACTTTCGTCATCGATCTATGCAGCCGAAAAGATGCTTAAAGATAATGGTGACAAAATTTCGGATGATGACAAGAAAGTTGTTGAGGAAGCAGTGGCTGCTGCTAAGGAATCAGAAAAGTCCGAAGACAAAGACGAGCTTGAGAAGGCCTTTAATGAGCTCAGCAGCAAGATTCAGCCAGTGGGCGCAAAGCTCTACGAAGCTGCCGATGGCTCAGACGAGGCTGCCTCTGAAGATGGCACATCTGCCGATGAGCCAAAGAAAGACGACAAAGACGTTGTAGAAGGCGAAGTAGAGGACAAATAGTGGCAATCGAAGTTAGACAAATCCTACCGGGCGATGATCTCGAACAGTTAGCTGTTCAGATCAACAACGCCCAGTGGGATGCGGCTAACGAGATTGATGAGGGCAGCTACAGCGCAGCGTCTATCAAGACATTCGTGTCGTTCGAGCGCTCGGTGTTTGTAGCTGCCTTTGTCGGCGGAGAGCTGGCTGGTATCGCTTCCGGAACTCTGCAGACTCATCCACATTCAGCCGGAACCTGGCTATATATTGATGAGGTAGATGTAGCGGTCAACTTCCGCAGACAAGGTGTCGCGCAGTCGATGATGGCGTTTTTAACCGAATACGCAAAGGCGCATGGTTGCTACGAACTGGCACTTGGCACAGAGATAAACAATGAGGGCGCACAAAAACTCTACCATTCGCTAAAACCCTCCTATACCGAGGACTGTGTCTGGTTTGGGTATGAGTTACAATAAATGAAGTGCTTATATCTGTATACTGCTATTGAAAACACTGCGCACTAAGCCATAGGAGAAGATAAGATGGAGCAAGAGCCACAAGCCCCGGATAGATATCAGGTAAAATTTGTAAACGATCCATCGGAAGTTGGGGAGGGCTTTATATTGGTTCCAGTAAGCAACGACCTTGAGCGGCTTATGAACGAACGAACTGCCACGTCAGCGGACATTGCCCAAGCAGCACAAGATAGTGGCTTAAACAGGGACAGTTATTTACACGATGTGAGCCGAGCAATCGATCAACACGAAAGCTCAGGTGCTGCAGATGTGGCGCTATGGGCAGACCTAGCAGGAGATACGG
>CAZHXE010000112.1:0-3719 GCA_964536005.1 uncultured Candidatus Saccharibacteria bacterium | reverse complement strand
CATGCGAGAGTGACCCTGTATCGACAGTAATGATAAGACGCACGTCCATGCTTTTAAGCTCATCAACGCCACGTTTGCCCATGCCGTAACCATCAATAAATCGACTCGGTATAAAGTTAACGGCTTCGGCCCCAAAACGAGAAAGCGACTCGGTTAAAATGGTCGTCGCCGTCATGCCGTCAATGTCGTAGTCGCCGTAAATAGCGATTTTCTCGCCATCTGTAATAGCGCGCACGATACGCTCGACAGCCTTGTCCATGTCGGGCATTAAAAATGGGTCGGCCAGTGCTGTGTAATCTGGATTCGCGAAGTTATCGATGTTATCGATTCCGCGTTTGGTTAGCAGTTGTTCGAATATTTCTTTTGCTGTTTGGGGCATGGTGCTTTTTATTGTAACAGTGTTTGCCTCCATGCATGCGCGATACGGACGAGCGTCGCTGCGCTTCTTAGTTTGGGCCTGCCAGCTTACGAATTTGGACAAGCTCATCGCTTGCGCTCGAGCCTGGATTTCTGTGCTCGCTTGTGGGGCGCTCGCATTTTTTGTCCAGGCTTCGCAGTGCTTGCCTGGCGTGCTATTACAACTGTCTTACATCAGTGCACGCATTTGGGTAACAAATATTACGTTGTAACCCTGGCGGCAACCAGCTTTAAAGCAACAAATACAAGTAGGGGGCGTTCTAGCAACCACCCGTTTCTGTTGCGTAAACGCCCCCTACTTGTATTTGTTGCCAGCGAAAGCTACCGACCACCTTTCAAGGTAGTCACGATTGCTCTTCTGCTGGTTTAAGCTACTTTTTATGAGCGCGCTGTGATTTGAGAACGATCGATTGCAGCTCTTTGAAGATTGGGAAATGCTTATTCGTAAAATAAATTTTGGTGTTGCCCTGTTTTTCGCTGAGCAAGAAACCAATTTTTTCGAGACGACGCAGCTCGCGCTGAATGTTGCCCGGGTCCTCCTTGATAAGCTTTGCAAGTCCTCGCACGTGAGTTTTAAAATCCGGATATTTCGAATAAACTACGATTATTTTGCGTCGAACCCTTGAGGTAATAAAGACGTCTAACATGCCCTACATTCATCCCTTTCTTCACACATAGCGGTCTCAAAACGCTTGTTGTTCTGATGACATCAGTATACCAAAAAGGACAACGCACCTCAATCATAAGCATGAATAATTATTAAAGATTGATGAGAAAGCGTCCAATTACTGCGATTCTACGCTACCAGTTGCTAAGCTATTTACATCGGCAATGATGTCGCGGGCCTCAACGTCTGAGGGTAAATTATTGTCGTCATAATAGTGGTCGGTACTAATGTAATTCTCTTTCGGGCTGAGCACATGGATTTCGTCGGTTGCAATATGCAAGCGGTCAATCGCATCAATCGAGCAAACTGGAATAATGCCAATTATTCGAGGGCTGGTAACTGGCTTCAGGAAGTTTATAACCACATCTAGCACGGCAGGGTCTTTCATTCCATCATCAACCAGCATGATATTTTTGTGATCCAAGTCCTCTCGGTGAATAAAGCCGCTTGAGCCAAGCGTTTGGTTAATCTTATGAGTCGCAGTTGCCCGTTCAGAGTCGAGGTGTCCGTGATACTCACTATAAACTTCATCCCGCTCACCTTCGCTAAGGTGCATGTCGTATGTAAAATCTCCAGACTGGTCAACAGCCCCCACGCGCTCACGAAAGGTTCCCGGCAAGTCGATCTCCTCATTAGCGAGCATGAAAATAGGCAGCTTTAAATGCCGGCCAATTGGTTCAGCAACCAGAACACCCCCACTGCTCATAGCGAGGATTACTGTGTTTGAATCGTGATACTGCACATAGAGTTGCTTCGCCAACTCTTCGCCCGCTGCACCTCGGCTTGGAAAATACATAGTCGTCATATACAGGTACCATAATATAATAAGAAGATGCATTTTTACGAGATTGGGATTAATGATCGTGGATTAAAGCGTCTACAAACGCTTACTTACACCTCTGAATCGGAGCTTCACCCCGGAGATATTGTTACTGTTCAACTCCGACGCTCGTATAAGAGTGGCATAGTCATTGAATCTGTCTCGCAGCCAGACTACCCAACCAAACCAGTCAACAAAGTGGTGCTGCCCGGCGCGATTGCACCGCATATGATTGCGTTTGCCAAGCAGCTGGCCGCCTACTACGCCGTAGACCTCGGCAGCGTCATTGGGCTCATGTTGCCACGCGGTGTTGAAAAAAAGCGCCGAAAATCAGATGCAACCGAACCTACCGAGCAAGGCTCAAACCGGATTGCACATGCCACTTTAACTCCTCAGCAAAGTAAGGCTGTTGAGCAGATACAATCGTCACCCGACAGTTACCTCCTAAAGGGTGTGACTGGCTCAGGCAAAACCCGGGTATACATCGAACTAGCCACAAATGTGCGCGCCTCTGGGCAGGGAGTTATTATTCTAGTTCCAGAAATTGGTCTGACCTCGCAAATGGTCGACGAAGTTCGAGCCCATTTTGGCAGCCAGGTATACGTGATCCATTCTAACCTGCTCGAAACCGAACGCCATGCACTTTGGGAAGCAATCCGCCAAGACCCTGCTCCCATCGTAATAGGCCCGCGCTCTGCGCTTTTCAGCCCAATAAAGCAACTTGGGTTAATTGTCGTGGACGAAGAGCACGAGAACGCCTACAAGCAAGACCAGACACCAAAGTATCACGCCGTTCGTGCCGCTTCGATGTTGCGAAAAGTCACCGGCGCAACGCTAGTGCTCGGCTCGGCCACGCCAAGCGTCGACGACTACTTTCTGGCTAGTCAAACTGAAAACCGTATCATCGTAATAGACAAACCCGTTAAAAAACTCGCCAAAACAGACGTACAGATCGTTGATATGAAGCAGCGCGACAACTTTAAACGCAACCGCTGGCTCAGTGATCAGCTACTTGATGGCATAACCGAGATGCTGAATGCTAATCGCCAGGTGCTTATATTCCAAAACCGGCGCGGCAATTCTACGAGTGTTTTATGCAGGCATTGTGGTTGGGTCGACGAATGCCCCAATTGCCTAATTCCGCTCACCCATCACCGAGACTGGGCGAAGAATATGTGCCATACATGCGGCTATAGTCATCCGGTCATGCCATTCTGTCCTGAGTGCAAACAACCTGACCTGTTTTATAAAGGCGCAGGCACCAAGGAGTTGCACGCCATAATCGAGAAACTGTTTCCACTTGCACATGCCGAGCGCTTCGACAGTGACATCAGCGACAAGGACCAAAAACTTGAGCGCCGCTACCAAGCCATAATCAAGGGTGAAGTAGACATCATAATCGGCACGCAAATGGTTGCAAAAGGACTCGACATCCCTAATCTCGGTCTGGTCGGCATCGCCAACGCCGACTCTGCCCTTTACCTACCCGACTTCTCATCGTCTGAACGCACCTTTCAGCTGATCAGCCAGGTAATCGGCAGAGTTGGCCGTCATAGCCACGGCCGGGTAATCGTACAGACCCACAACCCCGAAAGTCCATCTATCCAGCTAGCTGCGTCGCAAAACTGGGATGATTTTTACGAGCTCGAACTAAAAGAACGTCAAACCGCACTCTATCCACCCTACACTTTTTTGCTCAAGTTGACCTGCGAACGCGCCACCGACCCAAGCGCTCGCACAGCCTCTGTAAAGCTGGCAGAGGCCATAAAAGCCAGCCCAATTGGTGCACACATAACAGTACTCGGGCCTTCACCG
>CAZHXE010000111.1:0-3761 GCA_964536005.1 uncultured Candidatus Saccharibacteria bacterium | reverse complement strand
CAGGTAAGGTGAGCTTAGGTAATACGGTAGTACTTAAAGGTGACCGTGTCGAGCAAACGTATACGCTGGTAGGTTCTGTAGAAGCTAATCCGGCCGCAAAGAAGATTTCCGATGCTTCACCAATTGGCCAAGCGCTACTAGGTAAGGCAGTAGGTGAAAAGGTAGAGATAAGTCTGCCAGCTGGCAGCATGAGCTACACCGTTAAGTCAATCTCGTAACTTAATACGCGTCATTCCAGAATAAATCCTGCCCCGCGGTGGGATTTTTCTTTCAGATGTGGTAATCTGATGGCAACTCTTAACCGGTACGAAATTATGACAACACCAGTAGCAAATTTTTGGTTGCAGCCGATTCTTGATGAGATCGAGTCTCGCTTTCCTGATGGCGAAATTATCGTCAGCAGCGGTATTTCGCCGTCGGCTTCGTATCATATCGGACACTTCCGTGAAATTCTGTCTGCCGACATAATTAAGGTTGGCTTGGAGCTGCGCGGCAGGCAGGTTAAGCACCTGCATGTGGTCGACAACTTTGACCCACTACGCAAGCGCTACGACTTTTTGCCTGAATCGTATGAACAATACGTTGGTTGGCCGGTTTGCTTAGTGCCAGACCCATACGATTGTCACGAATCGTACGCCGAGCATTTCTTCCAGGAATTCTACAAATGGGTGCCGCGACTCAATATTGAGGCAACTGTCATTAACTCTTACAAGGATTTATATTGCTCTGGCCGCATGAGCACGCAAATCGAAAAAACAGTGGCGGCTGTTGATCAAATCAAGCAGGTCTTCGCAGAAGTGTCCAACCGCCAACTAGCAGACGATTGGATGCCACTGCAGCTACTTAGCGACGCTAATTCGTTTACCGAGTGGCGCTACGCAGGCATTGATACGGCTATGCAGGAAATTGCCTGGAAAGACGAGGCAGGCAAAACTGGTACTATTCCGTATAACAATGGCCGGGTTAAGCTTAACTGGCGACTTGATTGGCCAGCACGTTGGGACGCGCTTGGCGTGATGGTGGAGCCGCATGGCTTTCAGGAACACGGGGCATCTGGCGGTTCATACCAAACCGGCGTTATGTTCATGGATATCATTTATGGTAAGCCGGCGCCGCTGCCTGGCTTCCAGTACGGGCACGTACACTTAGCCGGTGATACCATTAAGATGAGCTCTAGTAAGGGCAATTTGATCACACCGGACCAGGCATTTAAGATTATGCCGCCAGAGATGCTACGTTATTGGTACACACGCTTTCCTGGTAAAAAGCGGATCGATTTTGACCCTAGTATTGGCCTGTTCCGAATGATGGACGAATTCTCATCCATCGACCGCGCAGTACGTAGTGGCGAGCACCCGCAGTTTGAAGATGCGTATCGCATTGCGGTGGCTGGGCTTGATTCGCCGGGTATGAGCTCGGTGCCGTTTAATCATTTAGTGAGCATTTACCAGGCCGCGCTGGGCCGCACCGAAGAAATTTTTGCGATTCTTTCCCGAACAGGTTATGAAGACGAGGTCACGAATCAGCGCGAAGCTTTGGAACACCAGCTTGGCTACGTGAAGGAATGGCTCGCCAATTGGGCTCCCGAAGACGTGAAGTTTACCTTGCAGGCCACAATGCCGAGCGTAGAACTGAGCGATTCGCAAAAGGCTATGCTGCAAGATTTGGCAGCAGCAATTGAAGTAGCCGATGCTTCTTCGTCCGAGTCGGATGGCATGTTCTATCATACGGCCATTCACGAAGCACGCGAGGCGCACGGACTAACGCCGCAAGAGGCATTTCAGACGGTGTACAGGGTGTTGCTTGGGAAAGATTCTGGACCAAAAGCCGGCTGGTTCCTGAGTATTTTAGAGCCAAAGATGCTCATAAAACGCTTTCGACTCGAAGCCTAAACGCTGCTATACTAGGAGTGATGGGTAAGATCACATACTTCCTCACTTGGAATCACACATCAGAGGTACGCAAGCACCCCCTGAGTGGCCAAGCAGTGTGTGACACATACGGAACACAGGCCGATAGCTCGCCAACACTGGCGAATTTGCGGCGTAAAAATATTTTAAGCATTAGAACGATCTAAACCACCTAAAAGGACTGAATATGTTAGACATTGCATACATCCGAGAGAACCAGGCAAAAGTTGCCGACGCAATCAAGAATAAGGGCGCTGATGTAGACCTTAAAAAGCTGCTTTCTGTTGACGAAGAGCGCCGTGCTTTGATTGTTGAGCGGGATGATTTACGGGCAAAGCGCAATGACATTTCGGACCAGATGAAGTCGGGTAAGCCTGATCGGACCAAGATAGCCGAAGTAAAAGAAATCAAAGTCCGCCTGGGTGAAATTGACCAACAGCTCGAACCGCTCGAGGAAGCATTCACCAACATGCTGGCTGGGGTGCCTAACGTGCCTAGCGACGATACGCCAATAGGCAATAGCGAAGATCAAAACGTCGTGGTGCGCACGGTGGGAGAGAAGCCAAGCTTTGACTTCGAGCCCAATGCTCACTGGGACATGCCTGCATACGTAGAGCAGGAACGAGCAGCCAAAATTAGTGGCGCACGCTTTGCCTTTGTACAGGCAGGCATGGCACAGCTGCAAATGGCACTCATGAACTGGGCAATGCTGCAACTGACCGACCAAACCGTGATCCAAAAAATCATTGCTGATGCCAAATTAAATGTTGCCGATACGCCATTTATGGCCGTGTTACCGCCAGTTATGATGCGCACCGATGCGTATCAGGCGACGAGTCGCTTAAAGCCCGACGACATTACCTTTCGTTTGGCCAACGACGACCTTTGGTTGATCGGCTCTGCAGAACACTCAATGTGCGCTTATTATAAAGACGATGTAATAGACCGTGATCTGCCTGTGCGCTTTGCTGGCTATTCGCCAAGCTTCCGCAGGGAAGTGGGTAGCGCCGGCCAAGATACACGCGGCATTTTGCGTGTGCACCAGTTTAATAAACTCGAGATGGAATGCTTTACCGACCAAGCCAGTTCGTACCATGAACATCTGTTTTTGATAGCCGTGCAGGAATACCTGACGCAACAACTCGAACTACCGTATCAGGTGGTGCTTAAGTGTACCGCCGACATGGGCGGGCCAAACATCCGCGGTGTCGACATCGAAACCTGGATGCCAGGGCAGGGCAAGTACCGTGAGACGCACAGTGCCGATTATATTGGCGACTACCAAACCCGTGGCCTCAACACTAAGTATGTGAATGCAGAGGGCAAAAAAGTCCTAGCGCACACCAACGATGCGACTGCAGTCGCTGATCGTACATTAATCGCGATAATGGAGAACTATCAACAAGCAGACGGATCGATCGTGGTACCAAAAGTATTAAGGCCATATATGAATGGGAGGGAAACAGTATGATCAAACCAATCGAAATTTCGGTTAAAGGGGATCTTGAACTTAACGACGACATTCATAAATACATTAACACTAAAATTGCCAAGCTTGATCGCTACATGAACAAGCATGCCCGTAAGTCGGTCCATGCCGAGGTTATGCTGATGCAGGATAAAGGCAAAAAAAGTGACCGTTTTACCGCCGAAGTAGTACTGCACATGCCAGGCGAGGTGATTACTGCAAAAGAGGCCACGCTGAATATTTATGCCGCTATCGATATTGTTGAGGCGAAGCTCAAAAACCAGATTAGAAAGTATAAAGAAAAGCATGTGACCCAGAGTAAGCGAACAGACCGAAAAGGCGTGTTGGCAAAATTGCTGCGTCGCTCGGATGCCGAATTTCGT
>CAZHXE010000110.1:0-3799 GCA_964536005.1 uncultured Candidatus Saccharibacteria bacterium | reverse complement strand
GATTGATCCCAGTAAGGGTGGTGTCTCTGACCTGTTCTTCACCGATTACACAGCTTCAAAAAGCGTCGCGCAGTATTTCGTCATGAATTCACAGGGAGTGTATTTTGCAGGTGATGGTCTTAAGACAAAGAAGCTAAAATCTGTCTATTCATTTGAGGATTCCGACCAAGCAAATCAACTTTTTCAGGATGAACAATATACCTTTGTTGTATCGCGCAGTTTTGCCGAGCACAACGAAGAAGAACAGCCCAATCCAACCAATAATCTAAGCGGCGAAGGCTCGATTGAAGACGTCGACGATCCGCTTGATGCTACTATTCGTATCTTTAAGTTCGATGGTAGCTATAAAGAAAATCTCAAGCTGCCAATAACCGCTTCGATTACTGCAGTAGTATCGCTAGGTGATGATAAAGGGTACGGTATTCAAACCGATAAAGGCTTCTACTTGTACGATAGTTCTACTAAACAGCTCGTAGAGAACCCAATGTACTTCGACGACGTGATCGATGTCATGCGCGACGGCTCATCTATCATAATGCTCAACAAAGAAGGTCTGTGGCAGTACCAAAACAGCAGCTTGTATTTGCTAGCGGGACCAGTTGAAGGCAATTCGTTTATGCCCAGTTCACTTGCCAAGTCAGGCAAGTCCATCATCTTTAGCTCGTACGTTGAATTCGCCACGCTGCGCTCGAAGGGCAATAAGAATGCCAGCGCCACGTACTCGATTCCTGTAGCCTCGAACTAGTTAACTTGTAGCGATTACCGTGTAGCCGTCTAAAAAGCTCTTAACGATCGCGTCTGCGTCTGTGGTGGTGATTATAGTCTGCATATCACGCAAGTGTTCAGTCAGAGCACGACGGCGCGCTCCGTCAAGTTCACTAAAGACATCGTCTAGCAGGACAATGGGTGGTTTTGAGAATTGCTCGCCGACTATAGCCGTCTCGACGAGCTTACACACTAAAACGAGTGAACGCGTTTCGCCCCGTGAGGCACTTTGCAACGCGCGCTTGCCATCAATGTAAAAATCCATATCTTCGCGATGCACGCCGCGAGTAGTATAGCCAACGCGCATATCGTGCTCAAAGCGCGCCTGAAGCTCCTTGAGCATACGTGAGGCGTAATTATCCTGTATGCCATGTTCGTCGTATCGAACCTCAATCAGGTTATCCCGGCCACTGATCGACGAATATAGACTACTGGCGAGTGAATTGACCCGTGCAACCAAGTCGTAGCGCGCTGCGTGAATCTTGGCTCCGTATTCGCTCAGCTGCACATCCCACACGAACAAGTCGTCACGCATCATTGGTCGAGACATTTTAAGGATTTTGTTTCGCTGGGCAAGCGCCTTTTTATAACGACTCAGGGTTTGCTTATATTCCGCACTCAGTTGTGAGAGTATGCCGTCCAGATATTCACGACGGCGCTCGGGCCCACCGCTTATCATGCGCAGGTGATCTGGCTCGAATAAAACTACTGGCACAATTTTGTTTGTCGTCAGCCGCTTCACATTTACACCGTCTATTTTGTACTTTTTAGTTGTGGTGTCATCATTCTCAAGCGTGACGGTCATAATTCGTTCATGATTTTCGTCCGTTAAAGCCTGTATGCGCAGCCAGGGCGAGCCAATTGTAATGAGCGATCTGTCGGTTGCCCGAAACGACGAACCTTTTGATACAACATAAATAGCCTCTAGCAAATTGGTTTTGCCGCTGGCGTTTGGCCCCACTATTATATTTACGCCCGCGCCTAACTCAACCGAAAAGTCGGTATACGAGCGAAAGTTCTTTAGCTGTAGAGAAGTGTAGTGCATAGCTATTGATAATAGTTTCTCATATCTAGACTGGTGTAAGTAAAATCCTGGTAGTCTAAACCAATACACGATAGACTGGCGCAGCTCATCAATAGTCTGCTTATGAAGACTGTGGATGCCCATCGGGCATCCAGCCCAACGCCCCTGACGGACCGCAGGTCCTCAGCAGAGTGTGTCTTTATAAGTAGATTTTGATGAGCTGTGAACTTTTAGTTTAGCTTCTGAGCGGCATTACCACATGCAGGTAATCCTGCTCCTTGGGGTTGGCAGAGGTAATCACACAGGGACTGGTTTTGTTATTAAACCTAAACGTTACCTCATCGGCATTAAAAGCATTGAGTGCATCAAGCAGGTAACGGGAGTTGAGTGTAACAGCGCCGCTGCCTTTTACGCGCGCCTCGGCCGACGATGTGTTTTCGCCCACTTGCGACGCAATCGAGCGAATACTAACTTCCTGTGATTCGTCATTTACGTCCAGAGTAATACTACCGGCGCTCTCTTTAGCAAAGAGGCTAGATACCTTAGTGATATTTACAAAATCACTCCGTTTTAAGGTGAACTCGAT
The DNA here is from genome assembly GCA_964536005.1 of uncultured Candidatus Saccharibacteria bacterium. GTDB lineage: Bacteria > Patescibacteriota > Saccharimonadia > Saccharimonadales > JBPEXE01 > CAZHXE01. Next base: position 1,424 of record CAZHXE010000110.1, on the reverse strand, counting down.
CTCACCATCCTTGGGGATAAGCTGTCGATAATCGGGATATTTGCCATCGATCAGGCGCGAAATAATCGTGACATCGCCGCACAAGAACATCACTTGGGTTTCATCATAGGTGTAGGAAACTTCCTTGTCTTCGTCGCCAAGCACGCGAAGTAGTTCTTGCATGGTATGAGCGGGTACCAGCAGGCTAAAGTCGAGCTTGGTTTGACCAAGGTTTTTTTCCGCCAACCGGTAACTATCTGTCGCAACTATATATAAATTTGAATCATGTGAATGCATAAATACCGCTGTTAGTACCTGACGCGCTTCGTCGGAAGAGGCGGCAAATACGGTTTGCTGCAAAGCCTTTTTAAGCGTTTGCGCCGAAATTGAGCCACCAGCACCATTTTGAATTGCAGGCAGTGAAGGGAACTCTTCTGCAGATACACCGTTGATGGTTGATTGGTATTTACCAGCAGCAATGTGAAGTGACTGTCCGTCAAGGGTGAGGTCGATTGGGCCATCGGGTAGGCTCGACACAAACTCAGTCATGAGCCGAGAGGGGACGGTGATTGAACCTTCTGTTTCGATCTTTCCTGGAACAGTATATGTGATCGCAACTTCTAGGTTTGTTGCGGCAACCGATAATCCGTTTTCCTCTGCCCGAATAAGTATGTTGGAAAGAATCGGTAGAGTAGTTCTACTAGCTGCTACTCGAGAAACTGCGCTTAATGCGCGCGATAGATTTTCCTGAGTTACCTTGAGTTTCATTTATCCGCAGATTCCCTTCTTATATTCTTTAAATAGAACTAATTGTCTTAATAGTAAGGTATGTGGACAGTGGGTATAACTTACGATTTATATCTGTAATACCGGCACTCTTGATGGTGGAAAAAATCATGGAAAAGTTTAGGAAAACGTATGCCCAGCTGTTTAAAAAGTGAGTATAAACATTGTTCGCTGTGGCAAGAGCAAAGCTTTGTGCACGACATTGCCCACGTAGGGCACAAGCTTTACTACGCTTATGCACAGTCTGTACACATGTGTGAATAACCTGTGTAAAAGTCTTAAGCATAGAGTCGCTCCTTGATCTCGTTTACGTGCTGTCGAACGATCTGATCGAGGTTCATGCCCTTTTCGATTTTCTCGACCGAGTGTATGGCGGTTGTGTGGTCTTTGCGGCCGAGTTCGCGCGCTACCTTCGGAAAACTCAGGTGCAACTCGCTTCTGAGCAGGTACATAGCAATCTGGCGTGGCATCACGATGTCTTTGTCGCGCTTAGGGCCAGTTAGCTCATCAAGCTCAATCTGGAAATGTCGCGCTGTTTTTTCAATAACTTGCCTTGGCGTAATGTGCTTAGGTCGCATGCGTGCGTTACCAATTAGGCCAACGGCAACCTGCAAATCGGGCTCAAGTCCGCGCATTTCGCAAAACGCAATCAGCTGATT
>CAZHXE010000109.1:0-3824 GCA_964536005.1 uncultured Candidatus Saccharibacteria bacterium | reverse complement strand
AACTACCTAACAGGCGGCGCAATGTGTGCAGTCGAGATAGCAAAGCGCCAAGTACAGGATCGGGGCAGCAGCTTGGCCGACAGCCGCATGGGAAGAAAGGCGCGCTCTGGCGACTTGACTGCAGGAAACACGCCTGGTCAGCAGCGACTCAATAACGTGGCTCGTCGTCTTACCAACCCAAGGGCTACGCGCCTTAACCCACTACAAGGCGACCGAACACGAGCACAGGCAAGGGCGCGAGCGTCAGTTGAGCGGATGGACAGGGAAGACGCAGACGCAACTGCGACAGTGCAGCGTACCGAGCGTGCTCGTAGGCGAGCTACTGCGGCGGCATTGCCTGGAGCTGACTCCGCATCAATCGACTTAGCAGAAGTAACTTATCTGATCGAACAACTGCAAAGCGGTAACGCGGAAGCAGCAAGGGCAGCAGCTAAGACGCTCTTGAATGTTCACAGTAACAGGGCTGACGCGGTAGAAGCCGTCAGTAATACAATTAGTGATTTGCGCAGTAGCGGACGCGCAGATGACATTCGACTGGCCGATGTTATCGTGGAAGACAATATTGGTTCCGCAGGTAGTATTCCGCAGCTGTACAAAGACAACAACCGCGATACAATTCGCGGCATGGACACCAATGGCCTGCACGGATTAAAAGGTGGTTCACTGCGCTACTTCTTGCAAAATGAGGGCGCAAGAGAAGAGATCGCTAGCCGATATATCGGCGACGTTGAGAATGAAAACACACGCGGTAGTGTCAAGTTTGACTCAGCTCGTCGAGTATATCAGTCTCTAATGCCCGAGGATCCGGCTGCTGATCCGGCTGCTGCTGCTAGAGCCGCAGAGTTTGCGAGACGCATGGAAGAGGCAACACGTTCACGAGCTGGGGACCCAGGTTGGGACGTGACTGCCTAATTAGGTAACTAATCCTCTCTCAGTATTGTTTTAGATAAGACAGCTTTGTGCTACACTAACCATAACCATGGCAGTGTACAAAGTTCCTCAGGATGTCGAAGCAGACGACAAGCTGATCGGGCCGTTTTCGTTCCGACAGTTTGTCTTTATTTTAGTCATGATTGGCTTCCTGTACCTGACGTACCTATTTGCCACCATCATGCCGCTGCTTGCGATTGTCCCACTGCCAATTGCAGCTTTCTTCGGTATCTTAGGCCTCTGGCCGCGCAAAGATCAGCCAGTTGAAGTATATTTGGCGGCACTCATCCACTTTTGGACCACACCACGCAAGAAGATCTGGAATCAAGAAGGCCATGTTGAGCATGTGCGCATTAATGTGCCAAAAAAGGAAACCCCCACTTATACCGACGGCCTGCAATCCTTCCAGGTTAAGTCACGTCTGCACACACTTGCGTCAACCCTTGATAGTCGCGGCTGGGCCAGCAAGAACTTAGCAGGGGAGCAAATTCCACGCTTCAACCAGCAAGAGATCTACAGCGATCGGCTGGTTATGCCGCAAGTGGCACCATCACAGACACAGGCAGTTACAACCTCGCCAGAAGAAGATGTACTTGATGTTGACAACAACCCAATTGGGCAAAACTTCCAGCACATGGTTGATGAAGCCAACGTGCACCGCCAAGAGACTATTCGCCAGCAGTTCCAAGAAGCTGCCACTATGAGTGCAAACGGCGAGCAGGTTGACGACGCACACCTCAACTTTAATCCATACCCTGAGATGCAGCAGCGCGTAATAACGCCCAATCCTTTTGAGGTTGCCGCAGCTCAACAACCCATTCCACAAACGTCCGAAGAACCTGCCCAAACTCAAGCTAGTGACAGCATGCCGATGGATGCTATACTGAACCTAGCAGCTAGTAACGACTTAAACGTGAGCACATTAGCCCGGCAAGCCGAACAGGCGTTGCACTCGGGTGATACCATACAATTGCATTAGCAATCGTCTTACGCATAAGTGAGTAAAGCAGGGGTGAGAAAACATACATGAATCCGCAGGGACCACAACAACCATATCAACCGTATCAGCAACCAGGCGGACAACCGCCGGTACCTCAGCAACCCCCCGTATATCCGCAACAACCCCAGCCTCCGATGCCACCCCAGCAGCCCATGATGCCACCCGCTCCACAGGCACCATACCCGCCAGCTCCAATGCCTGGACAAATGCAGGCACCTCCTCCAGGGGGTCCTATGGCACCATTGCCACCATCCGCTGCCAAGCCAAACAGCACACAAAACGCACTGTTAATTGCCGAGATCCGCGACGGTATTGTGATTATGAACGATGGTAGTTTTCGCTCCGTCATCATGTCGCAATCGATCAACTTTGACCTCATGAGCCCAGAGGAGCGCGAAGCAGTTGAATATAGCTATCAAAGCTTCCTGAATTCGCTGTATTTTCCGATCCAGATTTTTATTAGGTCGCGCAAAGTAGACATGCGGCCGTATCTGGAAAAGCTTACCAAGCTACGTAAAGAACAAGACAACATGCTGCTTGGTTTGCTAATGGACGACTACATTGAATTTATCGATATTCTTGCCCAAGAGACCAACATTATGGATAAGCAATTTTATGTGACGATTCCATTTTACCCAAATATTGCGTCGCAAGCCGCCATCCAAAAGGGTACAAGCTTCATTGGCAATATCTTTGGCACAAAGAAGACTGGCCTGTTAATCATCAACGAAGCCGACCTTGAAAAAGCCAAGCAAGAGCTACGCAACCGCGTTCAGGCAGTTATGGCTGGCTTAAATCAGATTGGTGTGCAGTCTATCCCGCTTGATACCGAAGAGCTGATTGAGCTCTACTATGATTCATACAACCCAGACACTTCAACCCGGCAGCAGATCAAGAACTATAGCGAGCTAACAGCGCCACTCATTACAAAAGGCGTTGGGCAAGCGGTAGATCCGAACTTGGACAGGAGCATATACTAATCATGGCAAAGAACAACACCGATCCAATCGGCTTGGCGATGCAGCAGCAAGCGCGCCAGACTCAAGAAGTACAGGCAGCATTTGCCCGTGGTATTAGCGAGCTTCGTGACTTTATCGCGCCGAGTTCGCTTGAGTTTGAAAGTGGCTATTTCCGCATTGGTACGCGCTTTGCCCGTACATTCTTCGTCTATAACTATCCACGCCAGATTTATACCGGCTGGCTATCGCCAATCATCAACCTCGATGAAGTCATCGACATATCCATGTTCATTTACCCGGTTGAAAGCCGAGTTGTTATGGACAACCTCCGAAAGAAAGTAGGTCAGCTTGAAGCCGGCATTATGATGGATAACGAAAAGGGCCGTGTGCGTGACCCCGCCAAGCAGGCCGCCATCCTCGACGCAGAAGAGCTGCGCGACAAGCTACAACTAGGAGAAGAGAAGTTCTTCCGCTATGGCCTTTATGTCACGATTTACGCTTCGTCACTCGAGGAGCTCGACTTCATTCAACATAAGGTTGAGACTATTTTAGGTCAGCAGTTGGTGTACTCTAAGCCCGCTAGCGCCCAAATGGAGCAGGGACTTAATTCAACCATGCCGCACATGATGGACCAGTTGCAGATTCGCCGCAACATGAATACGGGCGCCATCAGCACCAGCTTTCCGTTTACGAGCGCCGACCTGACCCAGGAAAATGGCGTATTGTACGGCATCAACATGCACAACTCTGGCCTGGTAATTTTTGATCGCTTCACTTTGGAAAATGCCAACATGGTCGTGTTTGCAAAGTCTGGTGCCGGTAAGTCGTTTACCGTTAAGCTTGAGGCTCTGCGCTCGCTCATGATGGGCACTGAGGTCATTATTGTTGACCCAGAAAACGAATATCAGCGCATGTCCGAAGCCGTTGGTGGTGCA